>CAYWMU010000122.1:0-8047 GCA_964459395.1 uncultured Bacteriovorax sp. | reverse complement strand
TATGCTTCCATCTCTTCGGAAACTGGCAAAGGGTAAATTGACCAACCAATAGGCAGATACTGGATATGTTGGATTTTCGCCTATTCGATCGATAATTGTTGCTCAGATATACTTTTTGACAAAGAGTCAGTAACTACCGTAAATATTTTACCTACATGATAGACAGGATTTTTACCGTGACTCGCTTCCATACTGTGCGGTCGAACACTTGATATAACCCCTCTTGATTTGTTTCCTCTACCAACCACACCCTCTTCTCCAGCTTCTATACAGGAGCCCGTTAATAATAAATAGACGTCTCCTGAATTATCTGCCGTATTAATATTAATATTCACTTCATAATGTTTAGGAAAATATGACCTCGCAATATTCATTAGTCCGTTGTGTATTTTCTTAAGCTCACCTTTGTAAAAGGCGGGGTTAGGCGTTTTTGTAGATATGAAAGGAATACAGGCAGTAATATCAACATTGTGCTTCTTTCTTACAGCCATAAACTTAATGTCCTGACCAACAAAATCAAATTTTGGTGAGCTGTCGTTCTTGTAAAATAGTTTTTCCATTTCCAATACCACTTTTTCCACCAATGATAAGGGCCAGTAGCTTACGCTTGCCGAGGAATCGTTTGAGTGTGGATTCAAGCTATCAGGAACGTCTTTCTTTCCTCGAGGATGATACCAATAGGGATTGTGAGAGTATGAATTGGTGTAACTAATTATTTCTAAACCCTTTTTGACGTCCAGGTACGGTAAAACTGACTTTAAATATTTTTCAGCAACCTGAACCTGCATCTTTTTAAAATCAATTTTTTTAGATCCAAAAGAATCACTCATTCTTCCATTCAGTATTAATTTTGCAGGTTTCAGAACCTTTCCTTTGGCAAAGTCTATGTCTACTAGTCCACCCACCAATGAAGTCTTGTCCAGATTGTGGTGGAGAATAACTCCAAATTCTTTTAGGCAGTATTCTGAATATGCGATAGAAATTGCCTCAGCAACACCATCTGCCAATGTATCAGGATGGCCGATACCCTTTCTCTCCACAACCTCAAAATCTTTTTCGTCGATTTTCTGAAATCCCGACGAAAATTGAATATGATTTTTATATAATTCTTTTGCATAGTGTTTGTATAAACCGTATAATACCATATCATTGGGCTCAATTTAAACTTATGATAGATAAAGACTTACTTAAAAGAAAAATACCAGATCTTAGTGTAATTGTAGTCTGTTTCAATCAAGATATTACAGTTAAACTAATTCTCCAATCCCTTCTTGACCAAAAAACTGATTGCGAATACGAAATAATTATCACAGATGATGGTTCAACACCTTCAACGTTCAAAACAGTCGAAAAAATTGCAAAGAATACTAAGGCATCTATCAAATATGTTTGGCAACAAGATAAAGGCATCAGACCGACGGAGGCAAGAAATAATGGTATAAAAATTGCTAAGGGTAAAATACTACTTTTCCTTGATGGAGATATGATCCCAGATAGGTCTTTAGTAGAAAGACACTACAAGGCTCATCAAAAATCCAAACATGATTTGCTCGTCGCTGGCAATAGATTATGGAGAGGTGTCATTAATGAAAAAAATATTTCTTTTGTAGAAAAAAACAGCACTCAAAAAGTGCTAGACAAGCTCGCATCTGGTTGGGAAATTGACGACGAAAGCATAAAAAGAAACAAGTTTGAAGGAAAGAAAAGAGTGGAATGGCTAAATTCCAAATATCCATGGAAGGCTTGTTTTAGCTGCAATTTGAGTGTAAAGAAATGTAGATATGTATATTTTGATGAAAACTATTATGGGTGGGGTAACGAGGATTGGGAGCTTGCCTACAGACTATTTCACAAAGGATTCAAACCGACATATCTCAAAGATGCTATTGCCTATCATTTAGAAAGTGCTCCTGCAATTACAAATGCATTTAGGACACACAAACAAGAGGATATTATCATGAATATGAGAAACGTATGCTATTTTTATGATAAATGCCCAGGGCTTAACTTGAAGGATGCCTTTTTTGGTTTTATTCGTTTTGAACTAGACGAGAAAACTAATAAATGGAGCATATTACCCAGACCAGACTCATACACAACAAAAGAACTCCGTAAAAAAGTTCAATTTATCAGAAATTGGCTTAAGAAAAACGATATTTATTCAGCGAAAAGGAAAATATAACTTGTAGCATTATCCTTTGACCACTAGAATTTTGTGCTTATTTTGCAAATCACTAAATATTGGCTCACCTTCCAGAGACTTTTTTGCTAGGTTCATAAAATACTCAAACTTGTCAATTAGACCTTTATATGCTTCTTGATCTTCTACCAGAGAATAGTAATCAGCGTTATCCAGAATATCTGCAGTTTTTACTAAAAGAGCATTTTTACCCGCCTTTAAACAGCGATCAAAAGCTTCGGTATATCTTTGCTTTTTATCAGTAATGGATTTATCAAAACTATTTGCTTTTACAAGTACGGCAACTTCTCGACCGAACTCTTTTTCAATATCCTCCAGATCAGTTCCCGTATCCTCCAGTAGGTCATGCAATAAAGCCGCCACCACAACTTCTGTGGAATATTCATATTTATCCAGGCTCAAAGCTACTCTAACGCTATGATATATCACTGGCTTAGGATTATTGCCAGACCTATCAATCTGTAAGGCTAGATATTTTAAAGCTTTCTCAATTCTCTGGTTATCTTCATATGATCTCATACGACAATATTAACATAACAACATAAATATTTGTTACAATATCTCACGATGGATAAGAAACCCAAACGAATCGCCGTTTTTGCCGATTTCTTGAATGAAATTGGAGGAGTTGAATACTATATCAACCAACTAGCATTATCGCTTAAGTCCGCAGAAGTAGATGTTCGAGTATATTGCGGAGTAGAACCGGAAAACAAATATTGGATTAATCTACTCAAGAAACATGATATAAAGGTAACTTTCTCGAAACTGCATTATAAAGATAGGAAAGATAGAACCCCTGAAAGAACTCTCACCCGGCAGTTGGTTAAAGATTTTAAGAAATGGAAACCTGACGTAATTCATTCATGCCCGATGGGAAAATTAGTTAAAGTCTGGCTTGAAACACCCAACAGGCAATCAATCCCATTGGTTGCCACCGAAATGACGACTCCCAGTCCTAATACTAAACACTGGTATTCTGACGACTTATTTGAAAAAATAAATAAATTTGATGCGATTATTGCGTGGAGTCAAGCCTCGGCCAGTGGTGTAAAAAGTTTTCTTGGGTATGATGGGAAAGTAGTACTAATTCCTCACTTTATTCCCGCCCCTAAGAAAAAAGTTGACTTCATATTAAAAAGTAACGCAAAAAATAAATCGATTGGCTGCATAAGCAGGTTATCACCTGAAAAAGGAATTGATTATTTAATCGCCGCCATGAGTTTTGTTGTAAAAAAATCCCCTAACTCTTCGGTCCATATATATGGCATGGGGCGGGATGAAGAACGTCTTAAGTATCTAGTAAAGTGTTTTGGGTTAGAAAAGAATATCTTTTTTGAGGGAACATATAAACCGATTGTTGGAATAGATAGTGTTTCTCAAAAGCATAATATCTTTGTGCAACCTTCGCTTTTTGAGGGAATGTCTATCACCATGCTTGAGTTAATGGTCAGAAAAAGAGCTATTATTGCAACAAAAGTAGGTGGAAATCCTGAACTTTTTGGTAAATCAAGATCTGGTATTTTAATAGACCGGGGTGATACAAAAGCACTCGCTAATAAAATATTATTTTTATTAGATAACATCGAAAATCAGATGATTTTATCTAAAAAAGCTTATTCGGCATTTCAAGAAAGATATAAACAGATAGACGTTCTAAATTCACATATTGAACTTTATAACAAATTGCAAACAAGGAAAAGAAAGTAGTATCTCCTCGTAGGGAAATGTTATTATTCAAGGTAAGGCGTTGGGAAAATATGAGCAAAAATAAGCTAACAATGCAAAAACAACAGTGGACAAAAGAAGAGCAGCTTGCGCTAATAAGGACATTCAACCATGCGCAAGAAAGTGCACTTAAAGCTCTTACTGAACCTGTTATTCTTGCTCAGAAAAAACTTTTCGAAGCAATATCGCCCTTGAGTTTGATTAAAAGTATTGATTCTACGCTCGAAAAGCAGGTAAAATTCTTCAAAATCTTGGTAAAACTACTCTGCCTGAGTCAATCAACCTTGACACTGCATACATTCAGCCGTTAATACCTGCGCAGCCAAGCTCAGATTATTTATTGGAAGAAAGTATTTATAGATTTATCAACTTTGTCTTTATTAACCATCCTTCAAAAATTAACCTAATTGAAAGCATTCGAGAAGATATGGAAAAATATAAGCAAGTACGAGACCAGATCCTACTTCAGCAAAACATAAATCCAGACTCCCAAGTGTGGGATATAAGAACATATGCTAAACATGTACTCCAGAATGGTGATTCCAAAAAGAAGAGAGAGCTGTTTAAAATGTTCGATTACAAGTTTTACCTCAAAAATGCCCGAGTCACTACACTACGAGCTCATTAAATTATAGGATTAATCCGTTCGAATCCTAACTAACCGGCAGAAAAACCCACGGAACTGCGAGTTCAGCTTCCAGAGAAAATTTATGATAAAGCAAAGTGAGGAATTTTGTCATTTTTAATAAAAAATATGCCTATTTTAAGGGGTGTTTTCCGGACACTGAGCGTGTGGTACGAATGTTTAGGGGAAAATTACCCAGATTTAGGGGAATTTGTGGGCTTTTCTAGACACCTCGGTCTTGAGGCTCACAGTCGTGCTGAGCATGTCGGTCTGGACCCATTCAGTCCCATAAGCATAGCTTGAGACTTCGTCTTAACCAGTGTATCACGATTGAGGTTAAACGAGACAAATGAGACAGTATAAAAGGGAAGTGTCTCAGAAGTTGTTGATGTACTTTGATATAGTCAAGATATTAGCCTAAGTATGAAAGGTACAATCCTCAAAGTTGGCAACCTATATTTATATGCAATCCTGTAGTAAATATAAGTGTATTTTCTAATTTCTATATCTAAGGTTCGCTCAAATTCTTTATCATCCATATTTTCCATACGGTTGCCAACAGCTCTTTCGATAGCGGGCGCTAATAGTTGTCTTTGGTAATCTTCAAGTGCTGTTGAATACTCATCCAGTTTTTCCTCTACCAGAACTGATAATTCTTTTTCTACCTCAAGATAGATTTTTAACTTATTTGGTAGTCTTTTATAATTAGAGATCGGAATTAAATTAAAAGAAATAAACTCTTCCATTTGCTTCGGGTTGAAATCCAAAACTAAAGATAATCGTTTTATCACCTGATTTAACCTCTTTCTCTTGTACTTGCCCTTAATAAAAGCAGCTATTTTCCTACCAGAGTACGAATGTGCAAACAAATAAAATCTAGCCCTCTCATACCTTTTTTGCTTCATATTGGCTATAATAAGCCCAGATATGAAAATAGAAAAGAAAGTTCAACCTCCATACTTTGATGCAATATTAAAAGGTGATAAAAATTTTGAAGTTAGACTTAATGATTTTGAATGCAATGAAGGAGATATTTTGGTTCTTCGAGAGTGGGATCCAGAGAAAAAGGATTACACAGGCAGAGCTCTTGAGAAGAAAATAACATATATTGTTAGAACCAAAAATTTACCATTTTGGAGTAAAGAAGAAGTTGAAGAAAAAGGATATCAAATAATTGGTTTCAAGCCAGAAGAGTAAAGTCCGGCAGCATCCTTAAACATTGCCTCTCCGGTTTTTCCCCATTTTACATAGTGTATAATTTCAGAAGCTGGAATAAACCTTCTCTCCCAGATATTCCCATTTGCGGGATCAGGGGTTTGTGGATTTAATTTCCTGAGTTTAGCAATACATCTAACTTGGTATATGGCCTTACCAGAATTAGCATCATCCGGAAACGTAACCTTTTGGGCACCTAATGATTTGATACCTTCGATTTCTACATCTACTTCTTCTTGAAGCTCTCGCATTAGTGTTTGTTCAATAGATTCGCCATCTTCTGGGTGTCCTCCCGGAATTATCCAGCTACCATTGTCAGATTCACGACAAACTAGAATTTCATTTTTGTCATTAAAAATGATTCCATAGACTTGCGTTATTGGGGAGTAGTTCTCAAGATTGTCAGTTTTAATCCAAGTATTTATAACTTTAGTACCTTTGTATATGTATGTATCTTGAGGATATTTCATTTAGCTAAAAACTTAAGTACAAAATCAATATATAGTTTTTGCGCTAGCCTTTTATCTTTTCCATTTATCTTTGAAAAGTTATGGTTAGCTCCCTCAACAATCACTTTTTCTTTTTTAGCATGTTTGTAACTTGCAAACAGTTTGTCTTGCGCCTCAATTGGTACAACATCATCAAGACTACCTTGAAGAAAAAGTAGCACTCCCTTGAACTTTGTGGCAGAATCAAGAATTTCTTTCTCAGTTGGACAGGTTGAAAGAATAGGTTTGGTGGAATCAGAAGGTCTTGTTCCAGATCCAGCTAGCACAATCTTATCAAGATACTTAAATTTATCTTTTAAAGTCGTTGTAACCGTTCCACCAATGGAATTTGCTACGATATAAAATCTCAGTTTTTCTTTCTCTATACCGAAAAGCAACTTACTCTGGTCAAGAATTAAATCAACTGTATCTCTTAGATCCTGAGCTTCCTGCCCAAAAGTCTTTCCTTTAAATGACTCCTGTTGTTTTGAATAAGTCCCATTTGGAGGGAAAATATTCCAGTCACGAGAAGAAGAAAAGTGGGCTACATTTGCTATGTTTTTCTCAAATATCCTATTTCCCAAAAACTTTGACTTAGAGCCTCTGTCTCCAGACATAGCATAAAGGCCATGCACATTAAGATATACCTTGTTCGTTTTCCTTTTTGCTTTGAAAACATCAAGTCTAATGAATGACTTGTAATTGCCTTTTAGATAAATTTGCATAAGCGTATTATCTCACAAAAAAGGCCAGCTAATTTCAATCTCAAATTTCAAGATTAAAACCAACTGGCCAGAGCCAAACTTAGGTACTAATGCCAAGATCCTCTAGCATTTCTGGATCTCCCTCAAAGTATGCATGTGAACCTTGTGTAGATAAAATTTTGTCAGTAAACTTTTTGATATCATGTTTGCTAACTAAAGAAATTGCGTCTTCATACAAAGCATAATTAGAATTACCGGAATGTTCATGCCGATCTTGCTGAACAAACACTTCATTGCCTGAAGGTAACTGTACTTTTCTCCAAGTAACAATATCTCTGTCTCTCCTCATTTTAATTTCTGCCGTATTACCAATGGTTAGCAGATCGTATACTTCGTCGGCAAGTGACTCATCGTCATAAATTCCAATTACTTCTGATGGATTTTCAACAAATGACTTAAAATTTTGCCGATGGTCATAACTATATGTTTGGGAATCTGCTATTTCCGAAGTTTTAGGATTGTCTTTTAATAGTTTTCTAACTTCTAAGTAAATATCAGTTTGAAGCCTGCCACTTTCTGGCATAAATGTTAAGTTATTTCGCTTCATCAGTTCTAATTGACGCAAAGTTAAAGTCTTGGGAAGATTTTGTTCTGCTAATAAGTTGTGTGATAAGAGAGCATATCCTGCAGCTTTTACTACAACACGAGGCGGTAAATTATCTAAATTGCTTAACATCGCGTGATTGTTATCTTCTCTTAAGCGATGCTCTATGTTTGATTTATTGTTTTGAAGTAAAAATTTGGCGAGTTGGTCATGTTGTTCTGGATTGCACCCATAAAACACTCCTGCAGGAGTTATCCACCCATCATGGGAATCTACGGCCTTAGATCCTTCAAAATGTTCTCTATGCTCGGATATTGGTTCCATCAAACTACAGTATAATCGCCCACAAGACATTAAAAAAGGCCAGTCAATTTTCAGTCTCAAACTTTGAGAATAAAAACTGCTGGCCAGATTGATATTTAGGTACTACGACCAAGGGTTTCCATGTTCATAGAGCTGCTTGTAGTCAACTCTTGGTTTTCG
>CAYWMU010000121.1:0-8120 GCA_964459395.1 uncultured Bacteriovorax sp. | reverse complement strand
TTTTGTAAAAAAGGAGTTTTCATGAAAAAACAGCTTACAGTTGCTCTTGGTCTCGCAGTTCTTGCAACGCCTGCTTTCGCTTCTAAGGCCCGTCTTTTAGCTTTAGGTGAAGATGCAAACGGATCATTTTTCATCAATGATAACCGTAACATTTTCCTAAACTCTGCCGAAGCTAACAATCATGCTGACATGGTTACTTTCGAGTGGGGAGAAAACAACTCAAACGACACTGACACTAATCCAAATGCTGAAGGTGGGATGCTTTACTCTCACAAAAATCTTGTTTATGGAATTCACCTTGGAAGAACAACTAACTTCCAATCTGTAACAAACGAAAATAATCTTTATTCTCCATCAAACGCAATCGATCTTTTCGTTGCTGGTGATGCTGGATTCAAGTGGGGAGCAAACCTTACTTATGTAGAGTCGAATGATGATACGAATGCTTGGACAGATGGCACAAATAACACAAATGGTAAAGCTGATGCTCAAGCAATCGACCTTAACGTTGGTGCTATCTTCGGTAACGCTTCTGTTTATGTTAAAGCCGGTCTTATGGGTGATGGAAAAGTAACTCAAAATGACGGAACTAATGATTTAAGAGTTAAATTCGACCGCGATAGCGAATACGAAGTTGGTGGTTCTTATAAGCTAAACAACTACACAATCTTCGCTCAAGTTGGGATGGAAGAGTACACAGCTAAAGCTGGTGGAAAAACAACTTTAGAAAATATGTTCTACCAAGTTGGTGCTGCTCGCACAGAAAGACTTTCTGATAAGACTATGATGTTCGTTAAGCTTTCTGCAGTAATGAGCGAATCTGAATCTAAGAATGGCGTTAAGACAACTGAAGATACAATGGCAGTTCCTGTTTCAATCGGTTTCGAGCATGATGCAACTTCATGGTTAACTCTTCGTGGATCAGTAGCTCAAAATCTTTGGTCTGATCAAGAAACAAAAACTGGTGGCGTAAAAACAGAAAGAACTCTTGCTAGTTCAACTTCTGTAAACGCTGGTGCAACTCTTAAGCTAGGTGACTTCAACGTTGATGGTCTAATCGGTACAGGTAACAACAATGCAGGTCAAATTGCTAACCGTGATGAGCAGGCCGGTGTTCTTTCTATGGACAACCTAATGACTCGCGTATCTCTTACTTACAGATTTTAATTAGAAGTTTAAGGAAGAATGACTATGAAAAAAATTATCGCATTAGCAGGACTTGCAGTTCTTGCAACAAACACAGCAGAAGCTTCTAAAGCTCGTCTACTCGCTCTAGGTGAAAACCTTGAAACAGCTGGTTCTCTATATTTTTCTGATAACAGAAATATTTTCCAGAACGCTGCTTACATCCATGAGTATAAAGATGGAATCTATATGGAGTGGGGATCTCAAGGGACAGAGTTCAATTCAAACTACACTGTTCCGGGATCTAATGGAAACCTTGCTAATAAGTACGATTCAGATACAAACCCTCAGGCAGAAGGTGGATTCCTTAAGTCTCACGGAAAGTACGTGTATGGTCTTTATTTAGGAGCTGAGTCTTATATTACTCATGAAGCTCGTAATTATTTACGTCTAACAAACTCAGCCAATATTCATCAAGATAATCAGATCGATTTGTTCTTTGGTGCAGCTGAATCAGAAGACTTCAAATGGGGTGTAAACGTTACATATTCTAATACCAAAGAAGACTCTAACGATTCTAAACAGAAGTCAGCTTCGATTCGTTTAGGTGTTATGGGTAAAAAGTGGGAAGGTTACGCTAACGTAGCTGTAATGAATGAGGCTGAAACTGCAGATATTACTGGATTTGGAGCGACTGGTTTCACGACTGGTACAGGGAAAGATAAGTTTGAAGGTAAAAGAGGATGGGAACTTGGTGGATCTTATGACCTTGGATTTGCTAAGGCCTTCGGTTACTGGAGACATGGCGTATGGGAGCAGGATGTAGATTCTGCATCATTTGTTATTGTTGGTACAGATCCTGTTCCAACAGGTGCCTTGTACCAGGGTAAATCAGAGTTTGATACAAATCGTATTCGTGTAGGTCTTGGTCGCGAAGCTCAGCTTACTGATCGCACAACTCTCTTTACGAAGCTAGAGTATGTTATGACTAAACGTGAAGTTGAAGGTAAAGGAGCCGTCAAGGGCACAGCTAATATCGATGATTACTATGTTCCGCTTACTATTGGTCTAGAACACGATGCAACTTCTTGGCTAACTCTTCGTGGGTCCGTTACTCAGTACCTCGTCTCAGAGCAAGATAATGATTATGGAAAGCTAAACGATACTCCTGGAACTATTTCAGGCCTAGTTACTGCTAAATATCAGCCAGGTAAGCGTTCTTTCCAGAACTCTACAAACGTAAACGCTGGTCTAACACTTAAGTTCGGTGATCTTGCGATTGACGGTGTAATCGGAACTTCTTCAGCAGGTAACATTGTTGATACAAAGTCTGAAAACGGCGTATTCTCTCTTGATAACCTAGCTAGCCGTGTAGCTATGACTTACAGATTCTAATTCTTTTTTTAAAGAAGATAACTGCTTAGAGGGCCTCTTATGAGGCCCTCTTTGTTTTTTGAGTTTGCTGTTTTACGAGGTAAACAAGTAGTGCTTCTGAATTGATGTTAATGCCCTTTTCCCTCATCTTTTTTTCTACAGTGGCGATCTTGGTTTCAATTTCTGATAGTTGTTCCAGCACTTTTAATGAATGAAGAACGATCATGACTACCTCCTATCCTGATCATAAGATATAGTATAAAACAAAAGTTTGACACATCAAACATGATCTTTCTCAAAGTTTAACGCATTTTATTAAATATCTAATTTTAAAAGAAAAACTCTTTGGATACACTTAAGCCTTAGAGGAAATAAGTGAGCGCTATGAAAAGAAAAAACTTTAGTTTGGTTTGGGGTCGAAAATTATTTTTTGGGGTAGGTTGGCCGATCTTACTATTGATTAGCATGAGCTTTGTGGTGAAAGGAGGGCTACCTGAGAGTGTGCTCAGTATGGTTCTGCTATTTATGCAGGTTATAGGCCAGACTGGGATTCTTGTTTTGCTTGGGTATTTTCTCGTTTTCTACCCAGTGGTTTACCTTATTCCGACGTATTATTTTTCTCGAATTTGGGGAATTACGATTTTAAATGTTTTAATCGGAGCCTGTTTTCTTGATGCCTATTCGTATGTTCTTCATGGTGTTCATTTAAATTCTTTTATTATTCAACATCTCGTTTTGCAGGCAGAGGCTTTGCAGTGGAAAGCTTATCTGGCGCTTTCACCGTTGTTGTTATCAACGATCTTTTTGTGGTTAAGAGGAAACCGCATTTGGTTTTTGATGCAAAGAAAGTTCATGAATACTAATAGTCGCTGGTATGTGTGGCTGATTGTGGTGTCGTTTATAGGCGCTCAAATGGTGAATGTTTATAATCAGATTCATCATTCAAGATATGTGCAACAAGTTCTTGAACAGTTTCCTATACGTATCCCGATTCCTCAGATGGAGTTTCTTGCAAGTATTAAGTATAAGGAGCATCTTCCGAAGGATAAGAATATTTCTTTACCTAAAAAGAAATCTTTTTATCCAAAGGCACTTTCTTGTAATGCAGATAAAAATTTTATTTTCATAGTTTATGAGAATCTTCCAGAGTTCGTTCATCATTTTGAAGAACATGGTTTTAAACTGACTAATAATTTTGGAGTTAAGTCATCTCCGCAGAGTGCGTTGAATTCTCTTATCTATTCATTTCCTGAGGGATTGAAGACGGATGCTGTTGAGGAGTCTCAAATTATTAGAGTGTTTAAGGATTATGAATATCATCTTGAATTTTTCAGCAATAATTCTGAAATAAGAATTGATGGAATTGAAGAATCAAAGAAGATTGTCGAATCCAGAAACTGGATAAAAGCTTATTTAGAATCAAGTTCGACGAAAAATTTTGCTCTGTTTATGTATATTGATCAGGGTAAATTATATGAGAAGACAATTAATAATATTCTCATTGATTTGGATAAGGCCCAGGTTTTAGACGATACGATTGTTGTGTTCACCGCTTTAAATGGCCCATCTCATGGAGATCAGTTAGTTAAGACTCCTCTTACTCTCTTATGGGCAGATCACGATGGCGGAAAGATCGATAGGATGACGACAAGTTACGATTTAATGCCTACGATGCTTCAACGGGCACTTCGATGCAATGGAGATGTAAGAGATTATAGCTTCGGAACCAATTTTCTTTCAGATGAAGAGAGTAAGTATTTTGTGTACACCGAACAAAATACCCCTCGCATTTGGGTAGCGGATAAGGATGTTAATTTCTCTCTTCAAGATCTTGATTATTTTTCAAGAGACATTGATGCACTCGAAATTTTAAACATTAGGAAGTTTTACTACAATTTTTTTAAGTAATACTAATGTCTCGAAATGCTCAGTATGAGCGAACATATCAAAAATTTGTGCCTTCTCTATTTTATAATTTGAGAGGGCACTTAAGTCAGAACTTAATGTTTCATAGTTACAACTTGAATAGATAAAGTAGTCCGCACCAGAATGGTTGATAAGATCAAGGCTTTCAGCAAGACCTCGGCGTGGAGGATTAGCGAGAATGATGTCAGGTCTGAACTGATTTAACTCTTCTTTAATAAGAGAAGCATCTAAGCATTTGAAGGAAAGATGATTGAGTCCAAGCTTTTGTGCAGAGAGATTGGCACTGTCTACCGCACTTTGATTAATTTCAATTCCAAGAGCTGACTTAATATTTTGAGCAGCAAAAAAACTAAAGGCCCCTTGACCACTAAAGAGTTCTAAAAATTTATTCCCATTAATTTCTTTTATCCATTGGGATGCTTGCTGATACAAGGCAGTGGATACCTCTAAGTTAGTCTGAACAAAACCTTGGGGAGAGAGCTTAAAATTTATATTGTGAAGAGTATGGTTCAGATGTGTCTGAGTTGAGAGAACAATTTCTTCTTCCCCTTCAAGAATGGGATGTGGAGAAGGCTGAATATTAATAGAGATGACTTTCAAGTGATTGATGCGATCTTGAATGAAGCTTAGGTGTTTGATCAACCGTGAATGGGCCTCTTTGGATCTAAGGACTAAACGAAGATAACTCTCATTGGAGTGAGGATTGTAGTAAATAACAATGTATTTAAGCTCGCCCTTTGAGGTTCTCGGATCGTACACGCTTAATTTGGCCAATGAGACAAAGTCTTTGATGAAGGGGAGCATTTCATTAATGACTGGGTGTTGAACTGGGCAGTGACTTAAATCTACGCTGTTAAAGTTCTTATCAACTAGTCCAAATGTAATATGTTCTTCTTTAAGACCTACAGCAAGTTTAACTTTATTTCTAAATCCCAAAAGGTTAGAAGTTAGGGTAGGTAGGAGGAGACTTTGATCTAAGCTTAGCTTTTTTAATAAAATCGATTCTTTTTGAGAAACTTGATCTTTATAAGTTATTGGTAATAAAGAGCAGGAGCGACAGAGGTATTGATCAAAGTATTCACAGAAAGTTTTCATAGGTATAATTTAGCTTAAAGTGAAGACCAGTAGAATTAAAAACATATTTATTAGTGCATTTGTTGCCCTCATCATTGGATGTGTCTCTTATCCTTTGTGTATTTATTATCTTTATGATGTTAAAAAGCTAGAGGATCATTATCCTGAATTTAAGTTAGTGAAGGGTGAAGTTGAGTCTTATACTTTTAAAAAGAAACGTCCTTTTTATTGGGTGAAATTGTCAGAGATTTCAACTTATGGAAAATGGGCGATCATACTTTCAGAGGATTGGGCCTTCTACCAACATCAGGGTATCGACCTATCTCAACTAAAAATCGCCCTGCTTGAAAGTATTAGCGAGAATAAAGCCGTTCGCGGGGCGAGTACTATTTCTCAACAAATGGTAAAAAATATTTACCTTGATCACTCTCGAAGTTATCTGCGGAAATTAAAGGAACTGATTATTACTTATAAGGTTGAAAAACATGTAAGTAAGCAGCGAATCCTTGAGGTGTATTTAAATTCAATCGAATATGGCCCAGGAATATGGGGAATAAAAAACGCCAGTTACCACTACTTTAAAAAACATCCTTCAAAGATCAATCCGCGAGAAGCAAGTTTTCTGGCCATGATGCTTCCTAGTCCGAAAAGATACTATGAATCTTTTAGAAAGAAGAGACTTACTCCTTTTGCAGAGAAAAGAGTTCATATTACCTTAGAGAAGTTGAAAATCGGTCAGATTATTTCTGAGGATGAACTCTACTTGAATAAAGTTATCCGAATGAGTTGGGAAAACTAGAGAAGATGTCTTAAGCACTCATAAGCAACAGTGGTTGCTACGTTAGAAAGATTGAGAGAGCGAATATGCTCACTGTACATAGGGAGCTTAAACATACAGTCTTGATAATCTCTTTCGAGCTCTTGAGGAAAGCCACTTGTTTCCCTTCCAAAAACTAAATAACAGTCTTCTTGATAAGGGGCTTCGTAGTAAAGCTTCTCTCCAGTATTTTCTAGAAAAATAAGTTTTTCTCTTTGAGGATTTTCTTCTTCGATGAAGTCTTGCCAGGATTCAAACTCACGAAGCTTTACATGCTTCCAGTAATCAAGACCAGCTCTTCTTACGGCCTTCTCATCTAGGCTAAATCCATAGGGTTTAATAAGAATGAGTTCTAAGTTGAGAGCAACACAAGTGCGCCCGATACTCCCAGTGTTACCTGGGATTTCGGGCGCAAAAAGTACGATTTTAAAACGAGTTTTATTTTCCATCGAGAAGGTAGCTAGCAAGAGTTCTGACGATAAGACCAGAAGCTCCGTTGGCCGGACAGTATGGAAGGTGAGAAGCTGAATCAGCAACACCTGCGATATCAAAGTGGGCCCACTTCACATCATTTTTAATGAAGCACTCAAGGAAAGCTGCTGCAGAAGTTGATCCTGCTCTCATTGGAGTACCAATGTTTTTGATATCAGCGATCTTCGACTTAATATCGTTTCTCCACTCTTCGATGATAGGCATTTGCCAGATATACTCACCGTTTGCATCAGCATGGTTCTTAAGCTCTTGATAGAACTCATCATCATTACCCATTACACCTGCTACTTGGTTTCCAAGAGCAATAAGGATTGCTCCTGTAAGAGTGGCAGCATCAATGAGGTAGTGAGGTTTTAGGTCACAAGCATAATCAAGAGTATCAGCAAGAACGAGACGACCTTCAGCATCTGTATTAAGAATTTCAACAGTCATACCATTTCGAGCAGTAACTACTGAGTCTGGCATAGTTGCAAGTTCATTAACAGCGTTGTCAGTCATAGCGAGTAGGCAAGTGATTTTGATAGGTGCTTTTTCAAGAACAGCTGCACGGAAAGCTCCATAAACAGTTGCAGATCCGGCCATATCATATTTCATACCCATCATTGAGCCACCTGGCTTAAGAGAGTAACCACCAGTATCAAAAGTAAGACCTTTACCTACAAGACAAACGTGCTTAGTTTTAGATGTAGCTTTAGGGGGTTCATAAGTAAGGTGAACCAGGCGAGCTTCATGAGCAGAACCATTATTCACTGCTAGGAAAAGGTTCATGTTTTCTTTTTTCAGTTGAGCTTTGTTAAGAATCTTAACTTTAACACCTTTAAGATTTTTCTTCACATCAGCTTCGATACGCTTAGCATATTCAACAGAGTTAAGAACGTTTGGTACTTCGTTAACAAGATCACGAGCGACATTGATTGAATTGGTGATGTTTTTTACTGAAGCAATTTCTTTTTCAATTTTAGAAGCATTTTTCTTGTTTACTGCTAAGAAAACAGTGCAATTTGTTTTTTCTTGTTTCTTAGACTTGTAATGATCATATGTGTAATCAGTCATGCCGATTGATTCAGCAATAAGAGCTGCTGTTTGAATTTCATCTTCAATAGTGTTGAAGCCTTCTACATCAATACCAATTGATGAGAACTTTCCAGCGTGGCCCTTGATAACTTTAGCAATAGATTTACGGATAGATTCGTCATCAAACTTTTCCTTGTTACCTAGACCAACAACCAGGATTGTTTCGCCTAGAGGACCTGTGAAAGTTAGAGTCTCATCCTTAGCAGCTTTGAAAGTAGCCGCTGCTCTTAGTCCCATG
>CAYWMU010000120.1:0-8193 GCA_964459395.1 uncultured Bacteriovorax sp. | reverse complement strand
TTCAATGGGGAGTAGCTGATGATGAGGCCAAGAAAATGGTGACTAAACTCTTCAAAGGCTCTGCTTTTCTTATGGAATCCAAGAGCGATAAATCACTCGATGAACTTATTGATGAGGTTACTTCTAAAGGGGGAGTGACGATTGAAGCTATTAATAGTTTTAAGAGCGCCAATCTTGAAAGCATTTCTCAAAAAGCTTTAGAAGCAGCTTATAAAAGGTCTGAAGAGATTAAGTCGGATCTCTGATTAGTGATAACGAAGCTTTTTGATTAATTCACTTTTATTGAGTTTGGAACGTCCTTCGAGTCCGATCTCTCGCGCTTTATCCATAAGATCTTCTTTTGTCCATTCTTCATACTTGGGACTTTTTCCTCCTTTCTTGCCAGTTTCATTCTTATCAGAGTTTGCAATTCGTGCCGCTTTTTCTTTACTCATTCCTGATTTTCTTAAAGCTTCGTAACGATCATCATCTTTGATTTGTGGCCCGTGGTTTTTTGCCATAAAGCACCTCCTACAGAAAGTAGGATATTGTAGAAGAGAGCGGAGATTGTATTTAATTCATTCTGGATTTAGTTGCGACCCCAAGATAGGAGAGCAGTAGTGATTTAGTGAGTTGAAATTCAAGAGATTCAGGTACAACTCCAGTTATATATGAAGATAAAGGAATGGTGGAAAACTTAGGTCTAATACCGGTCATCTCTGTTATCTCCATGCCATTCTTTTCACAGTAATCAATTAACTCACTTGGTTTTATAAAGAGATCAATGACATGCATATCTTTAGGAGTATTTTTTACGAAAAGCTCAACGGCCTTAATAATTAAAATCCAAGAAAAAATATTTCGATTGAAGGTATGAAAGAAGAATAGTCCTTCTGGACGTAATACTCGTGCAATTTCTTTTATTACATCCTGAGGACGGTCAACATGTTCTAGAAAGTCCAAACATGTGATGACATCAAAGGAGTTTGATTCATAGGGAAGTTTATAAGCGTCTGCCACTTGGTAATCTGCAAGCTTAGTTTTATCGTATTTTCGTGCCACTGCTAAACTTTCTTCAGAGATGTCTATTCCCTTAACCTGATAGCCTTTTTCAGAAAGTTCATTACATAAGAATCCCGCACCACATCCAACGTCTAAAATGTGTGGGTTCTTAAAACCTTGCCTAGTGACTCTTTCAACTATCCATGGAAGTTTAATTCGATTCTCCGCCCTGAGAAGAGCGATAGGGTCATCATAGGCTGTATACCACCTCTCTCCAAGAGAGTCATAAATAGCATTATTTATTTTCGAACTCGTTTCCATGGCAAACTCCATTTAAAGATCTGGTAAAACATGAAACAGAAAACAAGAGTGAATTGAAATTTAAGAAATGTAATTCCTGCGTGATTTCTCCATAAGAAGTAAGCAGCAATAAATGTTAGCGGATGAAGGATAAACAATATGGCATGAAGCCAGTGTTCTGTTTTTGAACAATGATCATTATGAACAAATTCATCTTTTGTAATAAAAATACATGAGAAGATAGAAAGAGAAATATAGACTTGAAGGTAGAATGAATCTAAGGGAAAAAAAGCGGGAATGCTAAGAGTTACTAAAGTCGTAAGGGTATCAAGAGGATGGCCAATCCTTTCCCAACGAGGAAGACCTCTTTTTTGATGAAAGTGAAATTCATCGGCCAACATAAAAATACCTTGAAAGAGGAAAGGTAGATAGAATTCAATCATACCACCTCAAAGATGCTACCGAAAACTGTGAGTCCTGGACCGAAGGCCAATGATATTACAGGAGTCCCTTTGGGGTATTTATTTTTTAGGATTTTATCCCATACATGAGGGAGTGTAGCAGATGACATATTTCCTCTTTCAAAGAGAACTTCTTTACTTTCACGGATCTGCTCATCTCTTAATTCCAGTTTCACTTTCACAACATCAATTATTCTCGGGCCACCAGGATGAATGGCGAAGACGCCGTTCTTGATAATTTGAGACAAATCTAAATTAGCTTCTTTAACTAAATCAATAATAAACGAAATGACATTGTCTCCAATTTTAGCAGGGACTTCTCTTGAAAGAGTCATCTGCATCCCATGAGGAGACGGTATCCAACTCATATCTTCTGATGAATCAGGGATTAACTTTTCTTTGATAACAATTATTCTTAGATCTTTTCTTTCGGAACTGATCCTGTAGGCAATGTGCCCGTCAGCAAAAAGAGTCTGAACGACCATTTGCTCTGGAAGGTGATTATTCGGATTCATATGAATGCTACATATCTCGTTGTGAAGAATATCAATTTTTTTATCTTTAAAAAGAGCTAAGGCCTGTGCCATTCTTATAGCAGGTAGAGATGCGTAGCAACCCATGTGATAGACATGAGTGATGGCAGGAGCAGATTTTTTTTTAGAAAAATAGAGTTGTGGAGCACTAGGAGAGATGTAACCTGTGCAAGTCACGTGAATAAGGTGATCCGGAGTCGACCTTATTTCATAAATCTCTTCAACGCGGGAGATGACTCTTGCGGAATAAAACTCCTGACGTTTTTCTATATCAACACCACACGGGGTTTCTACTGACAGATTATAAATTTCATGTTGCTCCCAGTTTTCATCGGCATCAACACATTCGATATATCTTTGATGGATATAGTTTTCATTAAGAGCAAAACGCTTAAGCCTTTTTAAATTATTGCTCTCTTTTGATAAAGACTGAGATCTTTCATGCGCAAGAATAATCCAATCTATTAAATTTGACTGGGGGTAGACCTTTTGAGGGAGAACGATTTGAAATGAATGGAGATAAGTCTCTTGAATTTTCATGGAAATGATTTAACAGTTCCAATCCAAATTAATAAGGCACTTTGCTCGCAATGCAGAGGATAATATCTAATCTTTAAATTTCAGGTAGATCTCTTTTACTCATGGGATATAAATTGAATGTTCCCTGACCCATGGCCACTAACTCATCGTTACATCTGATCTCAGCACTTGAAATGATGAGTGACTTTCCTAAATGGATCACTTTACCAGTACCTATTAATTCATCTCCGAGAAGAGCAGGTTTTATGAAATTCATTTTAAATTCAACCGTTGAAGTTAACTGAGATCTCGTTATCGATGACGACAGCGCGGCAAGTCCTAAGACACAATCCATGAATCCTGCGATGGCACCACCGTGTGAGGTTGATGGCGAACTAAGATGCTTTTCTAGAATTTTCATTTTATAAGTGATGTGTCCCGGAGAATGAATTTCAAACTCTAAGTTATTATCACGGTCAAAGTTATTTATCTGTTTAAAGACTTCAATGAATTTTTCCATGATTGTATCTTAGTATATTTTGATATTAATTTCATCCTCCATCTTTAAATCCAGGATAAAGCTTCATTCCACCGTCTATATATAAAGTTGTCCCTACGATGTAATCCGATTCATCTGAAGCAAGCCAAAGCGCTGCTTTAGCAACATCATTTACATCTCCAATTCTCCCATAGGGAATAAGTTCAATAAGTTCCTTTTCCTCTTCAGGGCTATCCCAGGCATCCTTATTTATATTTGTTTTAATAGCACCAGGAGCGATAGCATTGACTCTTATTTTATGATGGGAGATCTCCTGAGCAAGGGATTCCATCAATAGTTTCAGTCCACCTTTGGAAGCCGCATAATTAACTCGACCGGCCCAAGGTATTACTTGATGGACAGAGTTCATGAAGATGATCTTCCCTCTGGAAGGGGTAGGATCATTCTTGCAAAAAATTTTCACGGCTTCCTGAACACAGACGAATTGGGCAGTTAAATTAACATTAATAACCTTTTCCCATTCTTCAAGTGTCATCTCTAAAAAAGGAGCATCTTTTTGAATACCAGCATTAGCAATAAGAATATCTACTCCTCCCATCACTTCTATCATTTTAGCGAATAGGGCACGTCCTTCTTCGGGATTTGATAAATCACCCTTCATTGAAAAAGACTGCACTCCATTTTTTTTTACTTCTTCTACGACTCGTTCTGCTTCCTCTTCATTGCTATGGTAATGAATCATTACATCTGCTCCGGCCTCTCCAAACGCCAGAGCAATGGCCTTACCAATTCCTGAGCTTGCTCCCGTTATCAGTGCTTTTCTTCCTTTGAGTGAAATCATAAAGGCTCCCCGTAGCATTCGCCGTTTACGCTTGTTTTGAAAGTATCTTTGATTCATAAGTCTAATGAGTTCTGTTTCTTTTTTTACAGATGTGAGTGCAATTCTTGATTCTCTAATAAGAAGAAGACTTGAGAGTAAAAGTAAACTCACTCCTAAAATACTTAGTAGAATCGGAATCCAAACTCGCCCAACATGTGTAATATCAATAAAACCGATACTTGTACTGGTCGCAACGAAAGTGGTTAGTGATATATAGAGATAAGAAAGAGTTCTTTGTAAGATAACGCCTCTTTCAAGAGTGAAGTGAAGTATTTCATAAACATCATTTTCAACCTGTGTTAGGGATTCATCATTATTTATGTGCTTAACATGATCGTTCATTTTTCGAGCGCGATCCATAATTCTTGATAGGCGCTGAGAAGTCGCAAGTATGAGCGAGCTACTGGCCATGATGAGGACGGCCGGAGTGATCATGGCCGACAATACAGCTAAGTCTTTTGGGTTCATCTTTTCCCTCTTGGTGCAAGATAACACCGTTATGATTTTTTTTATCTAAAGAAAGATTGAATTCACTTCAAAGCTTCTTAATTTTAGAATCTTTCCCTTTGGAGGTTTCATTGGAAATTGGAAGAAAGAAATGGGCCATTGCAGAAGGATATATTCCCTCAAGTAGTACGGGAGCTTCTCCACAAATGGAAAGTCATGAAACAGTTTGTATTCTGAACGCAGGATTAGTTAAGGCCAATATTGAAATGACTATCTACTATTCTGATAAAGATCCAGTAGGGCCTTATCTTTTTATTATTGAACCTCAAAGAACAAAGCATATTAGATTTAATGATCTTGAATATCCCAAGCCGATTCCTAGAGACACAGATTTTGCGAGTGTGATTATTTCAGATGTTCCAGTCGTGGTTCAGCATACCCGACTCGATAGTCGCCAAGCTGAAAATGCTTTACTTTCAACTATTGCCTATTCTTCTGACTAAACCTTAGTTCTTTGTTAGAGAATAAACGCATCTTGAAATCATAGATCTTCTGTTTATTCTTAATGATGAGAAAAGGAACTTTAGGTGCAAAGAATTGAAGATCAAGCATTTATCAGTAATTGCAAAACTTCAGCGTTGATAGATCTTCACGGTGATATGAGATGGATGTGCGCACCAAGATTTGATTCACCTGCTTGTTTTGCTTCGCTCCTCGGAGATGAAGAGAATGGTCATTGGTTTATTAGACCTGCGATTCCTTACCAGTCCAAAAGAAAATATCTACAAGATACATTTATTTTAGAGACCGAGTTCATAACGTCAGAGGGAATCGTTAAACTTACTGACTTCATGCCTTATCAGGATCCAGGGGTGCATGTCTTTAGACGTATTGAAGGTGTAGTCGGTAAAGTTCCAATGGAGATCGTTTTTAAACCTAGGTTTTACTATGGCTCTTTGATTCCTCTTATTGAAATGAATGAAGAGGGAGAGTTTACTGCAATATCTGGTCCTGACAGAATTCATCTTAAATCTCCTTTAAATCTTACTCTCGAAAAAGACATGCTTTATCAGAAGTTTAGTATATCGAAGGACAATCAACTTGATTTCCGTATGACCTGGACGCCCTCTTATGAAGAAAGAGAAGTCGCTCTAGAACTCGAAGATGTTTTAAATGAAACTATGAAGTCTTGGCAAGAATGGATTAAAGGTAACAAAATATCTCATTCTTCTCTTTATCCTGAGTTTTGTAAAAGATCGATGCTTACTTTGAAGGCGTTGACATATGCACCAACGGGTAGCTTGGTAGCAGCGGCTACCACATCTTTACCTGAAGAACCTGGAGGAGTCAGAAATTGGGATTATCGGTTTTGTTGGCCCCGAGATGCCGCGATGTCGATTAGTGCGGTTGCTAAAGCAACTGGGCGTATTGATGAAGTATCTTCATGGAGAGAGTGGTTACAGAGAGCGACTGCAGGTGTTCCCAAACAATTACGAACAGTTTACGGACTTCGTGGAGAAGTCATCTCTGATGATACAGAGCTAGACTGGTTGAAAGGATTTAATCAATCAAGACCTGTTAGGATCGGAAATTCCGCTAATCGACAATTGCAACTTGATATCTATGTTTCAGTTGTTGAAATTTTTTGCAAATCAAGAAACCTAGGACTTCCTCCAATAAACAATGATTGGGAAGAAGTGAAAGAGGTTCTTGAGTATCTTAAAGAAATCTGGACAGATGCAGATGAAGGAATTTGGGAAATAAGAGGGGAGAGACGTCATTTTGTTCAATCTAAACTCATGGTTTGGATGGCGTTCAAATTGGCAGTCAATGTTGCAAAAGACATGGGCCTTGAAGCTCCTATTGAAGAGTGGGAAGAGATTATGTCCACCATTCATCAAGAGATATGTGAGAAAGGGTTTAATAAAGAAAGGGGCTGTTTTGTTCAATACTATGGAGGAACAGAGGTCGATGCAAATCTCCTTCTCTTACCCTTACTAGACTTTCTTCCTATTACTGATCAACGTATTGTGGGAACCATTAAGGTCATTGAAGATGATCTTCTTTTAGAAGAAGGGCTATTAATGAGATATCGCCCTTCATACGAACTCGAAGGATTGCCATCGTCTCGTCCTAAGGCATTTCTTCTATGTAGTTCTTGGCTAGGTCAATGTTATCAACTGATGGGGCGCCGAGAAGATGCTTTAGCTGTTTTGAAAAAACTCTATTCAATTTGTAACGACGTTGGGCTGCTTGCTGAACAGTATGATACTAAACGACAATGCCAGCTAGGTAACTTCCCACAAGCATTCTCTCATATTGCTTTAATATCCCTTGAAATAAGTTTAAACGGAAAAAGTTAAGTTTTATTGAAATTATCACGAAAAGTTTGTTATGCTTTTTCCTTATATGGCCAAGTTTTATTTATTGATTTCATTCATGTTCCTTTTTAGTCCCTTTCAAGCTGTGGCGAGTGCCGTTTTAACCCCAAAATGGGAAAATCTGACTCAGAAGGGAGAAGTTAAGCGTGGCCAAGGTCTCTATCAGGCCCTTCGTGATGTAAAAATTGATAATGCGTTAGCACTTGAGATCATTAATGCTTTGAGCGATGAAGTCGAATTTTCTAAGTTAAAGGTAGGAGATAAGCTTGAGGCCACTTTCAATCACAATAGAGAACTTGTCGAATTTTCTTTCTCTCAAAATCCAGCAGAAAAACATATTGTAAAAAAAATAGACAATAAGTGGGAGTATGAGTTCTTGGAAGAGAAAACCTTCTGGAATGCTCGCATCCTCGAAGGAGAACTCAGAGCGAATTCAACCCTTCAAAGCGACTTATTGGCCCATGGTCTTTCTCCAGCAGTGGTGAATGAAATTGTTAATGTGCTTTTACTGAGAGTTAATTTTCGAATGAATGCTAGAGTTGGAGATGTCTTCAAAGTTCTATTGCATGAGAGGATGTTTCAAGGAACAACGATTCAAACGAAAGTTCTTTATACGTCTTATCAAGGGATGAGAGCTGGTAAGCATGAAGCCTTCTTTTATGAAGACGCCCAGAAGAGTTCTACATACACTGCTCATTATACAGAAGATGGACAGGCCCTTATCAGCTCTGGGTTAAGATATCCTCTAGCAAGTCTGCACGTTCGTTCAGGTTACGGTTGGAGACGGCATCCCGTTACAGGACAAAGAGCAATGCATAGAGGTGTTGATCTTAGAGGAAGAAGAGGAACTCCTGTTCATGCAGTAGCCGATGGTCGAGTTGTTAATTCAAGCTATAATCAGTTCGCTGGAAACCAAATAGCTATTAGACATAGAGATGGATCTCAATCATATTATCTTCATCTTGACCGCCGAGGTGTGAAGAAGGGAGATTGGGTTCGTACTTATCAAGTGATTGGAACTGTCGGTGCTACAGGGAGAGTTACAGGGCCCCATCTTCACTTTGGTTTCAAAACTCCTCAAGGCAAATGGATGAATCCATTGAATAAAAGGATGATTGCAACTCCTAAACTTCAGGGAGAGCGACTTGCTAGTCTTAAGGAGCAGATATCTTCTATCCGAGGTCTTATGATT
>CAYWMU010000119.1:0-8262 GCA_964459395.1 uncultured Bacteriovorax sp. | reverse complement strand
AAGAAGTTTCAACGATTTGGTAAATATTTAATTCTTGATCACTTAGTTGATGGTGGTATGGCAAAGATTTGTCGTGCTCGTTTTCTAGGGGAGCAGGCCAATAAAGTGGTTGCTATTAAAATGGTACAACCACAGTTTTCCAATGATGAAGCTTTTGTTCGTATGTTCCAGGATGAGCTGAATATCACTTTCGGTATGCTCCATCCAAATATCATGCAGGTTTATGATTATGGTAAAACCGATGGGCAGCTATATACGGCCATGGAGTATATCCACGGAGCAAACCTTAAACAATTCCTTGATCGATTAAAAGAAAAGAAAAAAGCTTTCCCTGTAGAAGCTTCTTGTTACATTATTTCTCAAGTGTGTCTGGGTCTTCACTATGCTCACACCTTTACAGATAAATTAACAGGTAAACCATACAATATCGTTCACCGAGATATTTCACCTCACAATATTATGCTTACCTATGATGGAGCAGTGAAGGTGATCGACTTCGGTATTGCTAAAGCAGAAACTAATTCGGAAGCTACTCAAGCAGGAACCATTAAAGGTAAACTTTCTTATTTAGCTCCAGAGTATTTGGAAGGGCTCGAACTAGATTGTCGTTATGATGAGTTTGCAGTGGGGATCACCCTTTGGGAGTTACTCTGCTCGAGAAAACTTTTCCAAGCAGCTAACGATCTTGCTGTTTTAAAGCAAATTCAGCAGTGTAAAATTATTCCTCCGTCAGAAATTAATCCGACAGTTCCTAAAGAACTCGATGAAATTGTTTTAAAAGCTCTTTCGAAGGATCGTGCTAATCGTTATGAGAATTTAGATCAACTTAACCGTGCTCTCGTAAAATTCTTATATGCGAGTTATCCTGATTTTAACCCATCAGATCTTCGTGATTTTGCTGATGATCTTTTTCAGAAAGAGATCAATGAAGATCATAAAAAGTTCGTAGAATACGGGAAGATGGATATTCAGCCTTATATCGAAGATATGAAAAAGGCAGAGAAGACAGGAAAGGTCTCTAAGAAGGATGTTGAAGCTGTTAAGGAAGTTGCTAAAGTTCGTGAAATCGATCTGGAAATTACTGAGGCAACTGGTATTGGAATTGAAATCGATCTTCCTAAAATTGAGGGAACTGCTACTCGAAAAGTTGCCAGAGCTCAAGTTCAAGCCGCTTCTTCTGGAGCTGGCGCAGCTACAAAGACAATGAGTACTGCGCGAACTCGCAATTCTACTTCTTCTGTTGTTTTAAAGAAAACTCAGCGGGATAAGACTGTTAGCAAGACAAGAAAGAGAAAAGAAGCCCAGGAACAAAACTCTAAGCCACATTTTTTTATTTTTATTGCAGTCGCTTCTTTTGCAGCTATTGCTTACTTTAAGGGTGATTTAATTGGCTTTGATTTAAAGAAGATTATTCATGGTGAGGAAGTTGAAAGAACGATTTCTTCTGTTCCAAAGGATGAGCAAAGAAAACAAAGAGTAGAGACAGATAAAGATAAAGGTCGACTTGTATTTAGTGGCCTAGATATCAATACTCAAGTGTTAGTAGATGGAGAGAAGACAGAATTTGGACGCCCTGTTTTTATTCCACTTAATAAGGAAGTAAAAATCGTTGTTCGTCGTCAAGGTTATCGATCACATGTTGAGAAAGTAAAATTGACTCAGAATAATAATTCTCAAGTTATAAACATTCCAAAGCTTGAAAGAAGTAGAAGAGGAGTTCTTTCCACTTCTAATAATTACACTCCTGGTTCAAAACTCATTTATGAGGAAGCAGGGGAGATGATTGAGCGTCAACTACCATTTAGTAATGTGTATGTTGAGGAAGGAACATATCAGGCAAAAGTCGTAAACCCTATTTTAGGTACAGAGAAGAAAGTTCTTTTTAAGATTGAAGAGTCTAAAAAGCATTTTCTCGAGTAACTAGTCTTCGAATCGTTTGGCCTGTTTGAAACGATTAACCTTTCTCATATTAAGTAGCTTTAAGATTTCAGCAGCAGTTTCTTCTAGCGCCTTGCCGGTTACGTTAAAGACCGGCCAACGCTTATTTTCTGAAAAGATTTTATTGGCCCATTCTATTTCTTCGTGAACTTTGGCCATATCTGCATAATCGCCTTCGTCTTTTGAAAGTCCTAAGCGTGAAAGTCGATTTTTTCTAATTAGGAATAATGCTTCAGGCTCAATAGTTAAACCAAAAATTTTTCTTTGATCTATTTGAAAAAGTTTTTCAGGAAGTTCAAGGCCCATAACAATAGGAACGTTAACTACTTTGATGCCTTCAAGAGACAGATACATTGAAAGTGGAGTTTTAGATGTTCTGGAAATTCCCACTAGAATAACGTCTGCTTCGTCTAGGGAACTCATATTTCGTCCATCATCGTGATTAAGAGTAAATTCGATGGCGGCAACTCGATTAAAGTAATTATCATTCACCTGGTGGAGAAGGCCCGGTTGATACTCGGGCTCTGCTTCAAAAAAGTTAGAGAAACCAGTGAGTAATGGACCCATAACATCAACTGATCTAACGTGATCTCTTTTGGAGAGTTCTGCAATATATTGTCTTAACTGCACGGAAACTATGGTATATATAACAATGTCGTGATGAATGGCCGCCTCTTGAAAAATGGCGTCTATTTGTTCTTTTGTCCGAATATTTTTATAACGGGTGAAAAAGATTTCTTTATCTGGAAATTGCGCCATAGCGGCTCGCGTGATTGCAGAAGCAGTTTCACCTGTACCATCGGATATAACGACAACTTTTAGCTTATCATTGATTTTAATCATGTTTCTGATGTTTTCTAGGGATTAAATTAATATTAATATACTTAGGCAACCATATATTAACTCAAGAGGGAGTACAAATGCTAAGAAAAAGCTTATTGACCTTAATTCTTGTGAGTGGCTTTAATGCTCATGCTCAGTTTAAGGCTTTACCTGATTCACCTGAAATACCAAAAGATAATCCACAAACTCCGGAAAAAATTGAGCTTGGAAAAATGTTGTATTTTGATCCAAGACTTTCCCTCGACGGAACCATTTCTTGTAACACATGTCATAACGTAATGGCAGATGGAGCAGATATGCGTTCATTCGGTGCAGGAGTGCAAGGAAAGCGTGGAGGCCGTAGTTCTCCTACTGTTTGGAACTCTGCTTTTCTTACTGTGCAATTTTGGGATGGACGTGCAGTATCTCTTGAAGAGCAAGCATTAGGTCCTATTACAAACCCTGTTGAAATGGCGATGCCAAGTCATAAACCAGTGGTTGAGCGTATCCAAAATATTCCTGGTTACGTAGATGCTTTCAGAAAAGTTTTTCCTAAGGATAAGAAAATTACGATTGAGAATGTTGCCAAAGCAATTGCTTCTTATGAAAGAACTCTTATCACTCCTAATTCTCCTTTTGATAAATATATGAAAGGGGATAAGAAAGCGATGACAAAACAACAGATTCGCGGAATGAAACTCGTTGAAGAAATTGGATGTATGTCTTGTCACAACGGCGTGAACTTTGCTGGTGATGGTTTCAAGATGGGTGAAGGGCACTACCAGCCATTCCCTCAAATTCCAGGTTCAGAGTATGATAAAAAGTATGATCTTTTAGCTGACCTTGGACGTTACGAAGTCACTAAAAAAGATGAAGATAAAAACCACTGGCGTGTACCAACGTGGAGAAATATCGCTTTAACAGCACCATATTTTCATAATGGTAAAGTTAAAACTCTTGATGAAGCAGTTCGCGTAATGGCCAAAACTCAATTAGGTCTTGATCTGAAGAAAAAGCAAGTTGAGGATATTGTAGCATTCTTAAATGCTCTAACTGGAGAGTTCCCTGTTCAGACAATGCCAATGCTTCCAAGAACTCCAAATACAACTATTATTGATCTCGAATAATTAATCTAAAAACTCACTCACTTTCTCAAAGATTTCTTGTCTTTGGGAAAGTGGGTGAAATTCAAATTTATCTTTATCTCTATTAAACCAAGTACGCTGAGATTTTGCGAGTTGTCTTGTTGAAATATTGATTCTTTCAATAAGTTCCTCAACACTAGATATTTCACCTTTTATATAGTCGAGGCTCTCTTTATATCCAATTGATTGAAGAGGCTTTTCTTCTCCAGTAAAACCAGCATTCAAAAGCGAGCGCACTTCATCGAGAAGTCCGCTTTGAAGCATCTGTACTGTCCTTGTATGAATGATCTCTCCATGCTCTCTTCGAGGAATATTGAGGTAGATGTGAAGTAAATCCCAACCGTGGATATTACCGTCAACGAGCTTTTGGTTTTCTTGGTCTTTGCTCTCTCTTATTTCTGATAAGGGAGTGCCATGAGTCCAAAAATGTTCAACGGCCCTGCGTATACGGTAATGATCATTTTCATGATATCTTTTAAAACTATTAATATCTTCTATCTTTAAAATCTCTAGAAAAGGGCCAATCCCCTCAGCTTGATAAAGTTCATCAGAGCGTTGAGAAATATGAGGAGGAGTTGTAGGGGAGTCATACATCCCTTTCAGAAGGGCCTGCAAATAAAAGCCCGACCCTCCTGTGAGAATAACATTTTTACCTCTGCGATGAATGTCATTAATCACTGGGAGAGCGTTCAAGGCATAGCTTGAAGCATTGAGGGGATCACTAATTGTAGCAACATCAATCATGTGATGAGGAACGCCATTCATTTCATACGAAGTTGGTTTAGCTGTCCCAATGCTAATTTCTTTATAAAGTAAAAGAGAGTCGAAGTTTACCACCTCTGCGTTAAACTTAATGGCAAGATCAATAGAAATTTTTGTTTTTCCACAAGCGGTAGGGCCTGATACAACAATAACTTTCACAGAAGTTTATCCTGTAAGAGAGATTCAAGATTTAGAGCAATTTTTTGCTCTATCAGCTCGGCAAGTGAAAAGTTATTAATCATTTCATCCCAAGTTGAGCTGGACCAGTCTTGTGGATTAATGATTAGCTCCTTAAAGGGAGTGTTGTAAATGATACAACTAATAATATCTCTAAGAGGAAGACCATTCATCCATTCTGGGATGGCCCGAAGTACATAAGTACTACCCCCTAACAAATCAAATTCAGCTCCTGATCTAGAAAATTCCTCGAGAGCAGCTATTTGAATTCCTTCCTTAGTGAAGGGTTCACTGACAAGTAATGGTAAAGATGGAGAGGGTTTTCTGATCATTTTCTTCACATGACTTTCAATGAGCTTATGGGCACTAAATGCAAGCGTAATGTTATCATCGAGCCGTTTTAAGAAGAAATGATTAAACCAAATGATCTGATTAGGGTCCGATTCTTGATTGAGGTGAAGTCCATGGGGAGAAAAAACTCCTTCCATATTATATTCTTGTCGAGCCTGCATAAGGTCTTGATTGAAATTGAAGTGTCCAAAAAAGTTTTGCTCTGTTTCTTCTGACTTGAAAGTGTGATGCGAAATAGGAGAAGCAACAGTAGGGAAAGACTGTGAATTCTTCAGTTCTTTAATGGTAGAGGTAGCGAGAGCAATAATTTTTGAATGCTCAAAAAGTTTTATAACTGTCTTTGAAGGATGTACGTTGACATCAATATGCTCGGCAGGAAGTCTAAAAAAACAGAGGTAATGAAACTCGTCATGACCAAAGGTTGAGACGAGAGCATTACCCATGATTCTTGCGAGCTGCTTATCTGTTACAAAGCGGTCATTAATAAAAAGGTATTGAATTTTTAGAGGCCCTTTAAATGATGAGGGGATTAAATAAATCTCAAATTCATTATTGTCATAGGACTTTTTTATGTGCTCAATTTTATCGAGAGGGACCTTAGGAATGACTTCCTTAATTCTTTCTTGAAGAGATTCAACTATTGTATAAATTTCTTTTTCTTGTTCATCAAATTTAAGATGAAACTCAATTTCAGGATGAGAAAGAATGAATGAGTAAACAACTCGTTTGATGAATTGCTTCTCTGAGTTTTGTGATTGAATGAATTTTAATCTCACTGGAGTATTATAGAAAAGATCCTGAATGATGAGTTCGGTTCCAGGCGACCTTTCATTCATACGTCTTGTGTGACTAATTGTTTCTCCACCATCAATTTTAATTTCGCACCCTTCAGGTTCACTGAGAGTATGGGAAATACATTGAAGTTTTGAGATTGCAGAAATACTAGCAAGCGCTTCTCCTCGGAATCCAAAAGAGTTTAGATGATAGAGATCTTCGAAGCGAGAAATCTTAGAAGTTGCGTGACGAGAGAACGCGAGTGGGAGATCGTCAAAATTCATACCATGACCATTATCTCTAAGATAGATAAAGTCGAGGCCATTATTTTTAAGGGTTAGCTCGATTTTAGTGGCGCCGGCATCAACCGAATTTTCAAGAATTTCTTTAAGAAGATTTCCTGGCCGTTCAATAATCTCACCGGCCTTAATTTGGTCGATGAGATGTTCAGGGAGAAGATCAATCTTAGGAGGCTGGGTAGGCATTTAAACCTTGAAGAAGTTAACTTGGTTCCGTCCGCCTTCTTTAGAAGAGTAAACTGCTGCATCTGCTCGTTTAAAAAGATCTGTTCCGTTATTAACGCCTTGGCGATAATCAGCAATTCCAATAGAAGCTGTAACTGGAAGACGTTTACCATCATAGATAAACTCGTGCTTCTCAACGAGATTTCTCAAGCGTTCAGCAATCTCAAAACCTTGTTTAAGATTAGTATTAGGTAGGAGAATACAGAATTCTTCTCCTCCATAACGAGCAAAAGTATCGCCCTGACGAATACCTTGTTCACGAATAAGGCGTGCCTTTTCTTTAAGAACAAAGTCTCCCGCATCATGCCCATAGGTATCATTTAATTTTTTGAAGTGATCTAGATCAAAGATAATGAGAGTGAGAGGTTTACCTGTCACTTTACATTTTTTAACCTCTAACTCGAGTGACTCATTAAAATATTTTTTGTTATAACATTTCGTAAGGCCATCAGTATTGGCCTCTTCTAAGAGCTTGTCATAGGTAAGTCTTTCAGGATCACCTTTGGGAAGGTACTTAAGGGCGATGGCCCCAATTTTAATCGTATCGCCTTTCCTGAGCTTAATAGGTGAAGTGACTTTTTGGTTATTGAGGTAGGTACCGTTTGCTGAACCTAAATCAGTAAGAACAACTTCTGCTTCACTAGTATGAATCGAAAAATGCCTGCGAGAAACACCATGAAAGTCGAGAGCAATGGTGCAATCCGGATTTCTTCCAACAACCGTATCACCTGGGAGGAGGTTATAGATTGATCCATTCAATTCTCCGCCAACGGCCAGGAGACATGCAGGTTTTTGCTTGGCCTCTTCTTCAGCTGCGGCCAACGCTTTTCTGATGTCTGTGATGACAATTGTGGAATTATCGCTACTCATGATTTCTCCGATATCTAGTAATTTCACTTGAATAGAGGTGAGATCCTATTGTAAGGGCCCAACTCATTTTCAGCAAGTTTAACTTCCTAACTTATCGGCTAAAGACCTGAGCTTATTAACCATTCGAAGGCATATTTTTTCCCAGCTTCAACCCCTGGCTGATTAAAGGGGTTTACCTCTAGTAATTGGCCCACCAGCACTGTTAGACATTCCGACCAAAGAATGAGTTGACCTAAGTGATACTCATCTAAGTTGTTGATTTTTAGATGGATCACTGGACGCTTGTTTTCGGCCAGAGCAGCGAGGGTACCTTCTAGCTCGGCTTTCATGAGTTGAGATAAAGAATAAGGGGCAAGTTTTTGAGAACTTGAGCCTTTTAATGAAGAATTAAGTGGGAAATCGTTGTTAAAGCGTTCGACCTCAATAAGGGTCAGCACTTTATCATTTGGCCCTTCCATGAAGAGCTGAACTTGAGAATGCTGATCAGTGGCCCCATATGCAGGAATGGGAGTTAATCCCTTACCATTCTTTCCAAGAGACTCTGCCCAGAGCTGAGTGAACCATGCTGAATACTCTTTAAGAAGTGATGAGTAAGGCATCATCACAGTCTGAGTGAACCCTTTATCATGAAGATCCTTCAAGAAGGTGGCCACTTGGTAAAAATCTTTTGATGATTTAGGTTCTGAAAGTTGTTCGCTTATATCGCGAGCCCCATCAAGTAGTTTTTGCACATCAATCCCAAAGAAAAGAGCAGGGAATAAACCAACACCAGTGAAGATTGAAAATCTTCCTCCAATATTTGAAGGGATGTCTAAAGCTTCTGCGTTCCATTCTCTGGAGAGGGCGCGAAGATCACCATTTTGTGGATCAGTACAGAAAACAAAATGGTTTTTAAAATC
>CAYWMU010000118.1:0-8286 GCA_964459395.1 uncultured Bacteriovorax sp. | reverse complement strand
ATAAGAAGATAAACAGTTTTTATCCACCCTAGGTCAGGGAACTTTTTAGAAGGCACATGATAGTGGTAAATAAGATAACTTGTCAGAAAAGCTGCACTCACTACAAGAGCTGAAATCATACATTTAATATGCAGCTCTCGCTTCCCTCTTTTAATAGCAATATAGCCTGAAAGAAGAAGAAAAAAAGATATGCTATTTAAACTCGCATTAAGAGTTGGGAGATCTTGAACTGTCATGATCATTCATCATCTGAGCACGAAAAGCGTCGTGCTTTTTAATCAATCGGTAGATGATTATATAAGGAATATAAATGGCGAGGATGAAGATTCCCAGCACAAGCGTTGTATTTGAGTCTTTCCCGTCCTGCGTACTGCCTACGCAGTACGGACAGGCGAGAAGATCATTAACAAAAAGAAGACATGTAATAGTGAAAATAAATTTATTCATTATAGTAAGTACACAAAAGTAAACACTAAGATCCAAACAAGATCTACAAAGTGCCAAAATAATCCAAGGATCTCAAGACGATTGTAATTACCATGGTCATAGTCACCTCTGCGAGCATTAAAATACTCACAAGTCAGGTAAATAACCCCAGTAAGAACGTGGAGACCGTGGAAGCCCGTTACTAAATAAAAAGTTGATGCAAAAAGGTTCGTACCATCATTAAAGTTTGTAAGAGTTAATCCTGTACTTACCAGGTGAGTGTACTCATAGGCCTGAATACCTAAGAAGATAACTCCTCCACAAATAGTTGCCAGAAGCCAATTAAGCATTCCTTTACGGTCTTTATTTTTACAAGCATCAATGGCCAAAACCATAGAAACTGAAGAACAAATCAAGAGGAAGGTGGCAATACTTGAAAGAACGATACCAAAATAATCGGCAGGATGTGGCCACTCAAGCTTTGTGCGCAAGTAAGCGTAAGCAATGAGAAATCCAGAAAAAGACATACCGTCCGTTGCAAGAAAAATCCACATTCCGATTTTTCCAGGGGTCGCTTTACCAAACTGAGGATCCACTCCACCAATCAAAGGATTAGGGGCATGTTGAGCATGATCGGCCATCGAAACACTCCAAATATATGATAGTCATTAGTATTTTTCCTGCCATTCTACAGGTTTAGAACCTGTCTAGCAACAATAACCAAGGTCTTTTGTATAAATATAGAATATTCCTGATCTATAGGTTTTTCTTACACGATGTTGAATATTCCTTTAAGAAACCTTTAGTAAGGCCTTATAATAATTCCCATATGACTGCTGACACCCTTTTAATCGCTCTATTTATATCCTTGAGTTGTTTTGTCGTAATCAACCTGATGCTTAGTGTTGTTCTCTGGAAATATTCCAAGCATCCCATTTATCAAAAAATTGTGAAATACTGGGGATCAACCGTTATCTTCTTTGCTTTCCAATTCTTCTTTCCTCATACCCATATTCAGATAGTTTTAGCTTTTGGATTTGGAATTTTGCCAATGCTTTATGTTTACACCCTTGTTTACAACCTTCTGGGTGCAAAAACAAAGGTAAAAAATTTTCTAGTTTTTCACTTCTTAGCCGTTTGTACGACTTTAATTTTATGGAATTTAGATTTTGGTTTTACCGCTATCGCTCTTCCAATATCTGCTTCAATATCTCTCCCTCTTTTGTTCTCTATTAAAACTATTTTTATCAGCAAACGTTCCCAAGCAACACTGTTACAACAGCTTTTAGGTGGCCTTTTGGTTTTCTGGGTCCCCCATTGCTTTACTTTCTCTTTTTTCAGAATGGTTGAAGGAACTCAGTTTTTTGGTTGGGTCACTTCTTATACTCTCTACGATATTATGGCGATTCTCCTTCCTGCTATTGCCATTGAGGAATCTTTTAAAACAGAAAAAATTCGTCTTGAAACTCAAGTGCAAGCAAGAACAGACGAGTTGAGCCATGCTCTATCTGATAAGGAGACTCTTCTTAAAATCTTAGTCCATGATATTTCTAATCCGTTAACTGTTATGCGCTGGTATCTCACGGGAATTAAAAAGAATCCTAATCAGGATTTTCATACGTATATCGACAAGGTCTTAAAGTCTCAGGAGATAGTCGAAAATATTGTGAAAAAAGTACGGGTATTACAAACAGAACCTAAATCTCAAAACATTGTCCCTATTTCTTTCCTAAAATGCATAGAAGAGCTGCATTTTGTTTTTGAAAAGGCTCTCTTAGCAAAAAATATAACTCTTACTGTAACTGATGAAACTAATGGCCTTGACACCATTATGGCAGATCAATTCAGCCTTACTCATAATATTCTCAGCAATTTTGTAAATAATTCTATAAAGTTTTCTTTTCCTGACTCTGACATCAAGATTATCGTTTCTCATAACCATGAATCCCTTCAAGTAAGAATCCAAGATTCAGGATTAGGAATGAGTGCGGAGACTATTCAAAATATCTTCTCTGATAAAGAGATTCAAAGTGCACAAGGAACACATGGTGAAGATGGAACAGGTTTTGGTCTTAGTATTGCGAAGAATATTTTAAAAGATTTTGGAGGACGCCTTGAAATTCAGTCACAAGAATACTCCAAAACTGCAACAAATCATGGCACTACAATTATCTTAAATTTTCCGTTAATCAAAAATACCAGTGTTACTAAGGAAGTCTAAATCCATTCTTAACTTTTTTTAAAATGACCAATTTTTGATTTTAATTCCCCTACAATAGGGCGAATGAATATTATTAAAATTGCTCCCGCTCACAAGCTGCAGCTCAAGGTCTTTGGTCACCATATTTTCTTAAGCGAAGAGGATAAAAAATATTATCAAATTGCTTACGAGAGCTGGAAGCAGGTTTGGCAAGATGTCCAACAACAAGAAATGGGTCTGAAAGAAACATCTTTCTATTCAGATGAGTTTACCCGCCAAGATCATATTATTGCTCTTTTCGATCGTGATAACTGTGTTGGGATTGCATTCATGAGAGAGATCGATTTAGATCTCAATTGCATTAAAGAAGACTCTAGCTTTCGTTTCTGGCCCAAAACTCAACTTCTCTCTTTAAATAAAAAACAAAATAGAATTGTTATTGCAACTTCATTTACGATTACTCCTCAATATAGAAGAGGTGAAATTGAGTGGAAAACTTTATTTCTTAGTCTTTATCTAGATTACTTCTCACAATTACAGACTAGTATAATGGTTACAGCTGCCAGAAAAGTTAAGTCTAATGAGAAACTTTGTTACCAACTTGGGGCAAAACCTTTAATGAGAAATGTACCCTTCACTACGAAGTCAGGTTCTTATATCGAAAATGAAATAGCAGACCTACTCTATTGGGAGAAAAACACACTTTCTCTTCTAGACAAGTACCTTCAGTACCTTCGCAACCAGGTATGGTCTTCATTCTTAAAGGAGAAACACTATGACAAAATTCTTAGCGCCTAATCATGAAGTTTTAAAAAAGGAAAGTAAAGATTCTTTAAGAAGTCTTGTTTGGGACAACTCTGAAGTTTATGCTGATTATCTCGCTCAAACTTATTATTATGTTAATCATTCGGAGAGGTTTCTTGCTTTGGCGGCTGCTCTTTTTAAAAATGAAGATCGTCTTTTAATGAGAAGGTTCTTTAAACATCTCGGGGAAGAAAGTGCACATGATCAACTTTTACTTAAAGATATTGAGAATCTGGGATTTAACATTAAAGACTTTCCCGAGCATCCTGAGACAAAAATGTTTTGGGAAACTCAGTACTATAAAATTCAACACGAGGACCCTGCTACTCTACTAGGATATATTTATTTTCTCGAGGATCTTGCTTGCGATATTTGTCCAGAGTTAACAAAGTTACTGTTACCGTTATTTGGAGAAAAAACTGTACGCTTTCTTAAACTTCATGGAGAGGAAGATCCTGATCATGTTGAAAAAGCCTATGAACAGATAATGAAACTAGCACCTGAGAGGCAGGAGCTAATTGCTATGAACTATGAACAGAGTGCAAGGGCGTATTGCCAAATGATTACAGCAGTTGCAGTTGCTAGATCTAAAAAACTCTTAAAATCAGCTTAATTAATTTGATTTGATTTCTACCGGTGATGTAATAGGTGTATAATGTAGTTCTACTCCTATTACAGAGCCGGTTATGAACCCTACAGTTAAAGTTCTCTACATTACAATTTTTGGTCTAAGCCTTCTAAACCTTACGATTCTGTCGACTCTTTATATCGCGGAAAAATATAGAGAAAAGCATTTTCGAGATATCATAATATTCTGGTTTTTTATTATTATTTATTTTATTGCTCAATTCTGGCCAACTCAAAATGAGTTTTTTATTGCTCTTAATTTTGGTATTGCAGTAGTTCCCGTTATTCTTATAACAAAATTATCAATTGAATCAGCTAGAAAAAAACCACAAATACTCCGTTATATCCTGTTTTATTTTTTTGCCCTCTTCCTTACGGTAATTTCTGAAAGACTTGGATTGGGATTTATTGCTATGTCTCTTCCCATTGCCATCGCCTATATTATTCCTCTCTTTGAAGCCTTCTATATTTCTAATATTAAAGAAAGGAAGAATACGACCAGTCTTCAAAAGGTCATTGGCTATATTCTTTTAGTTTGGTGTGCAAATTGCCTGACCTTTGTCTTCTTTAGACTAGATGAATCTAATCTATACTGGGGATGGAGTATTACTTATGTTTTCTTCAATGCTGTATCTATTTTTCTACCGGCCTTAAGTTTAGAATCAAGTAAAAGACAAGAAACCACCAGACTAAACGAACAAGTCGCTTTAAAAACAGCTGCTCTCGATCAGCTGGTGCAAAAGCATCAAAACCTTTTACGAATTATTATTCATGACCTTAATAATCCTCTCTTCGTTAATAAGATATATGTTTCAGATATTTTAAAGAAATATCCCGAGTACCCAAATGCTAATAAACTTCTACGTTCTCATACTGCAATTGAATCAATTCTTAAAAAAGTAAGAGATGAGCACACCAATGCTGAGTATGGTGAAAAAAATTATACTTTGGTGAAGGATGCAATTCAGGAACTTGCAAATAATTTTGAAGATAAATTAAGTACCAAAAATATAACTCTGAATATTTCTGATTCTGTAACCACAGGAGATGAGAGAATTGTTTTTGACTCGACATTGTTCGTTCATAGTGTTTTAGGTAATATACTTCAAAACGCTATCAAGTTTTCTCAAGACAACTCATCAATAGAGATCACCTCTCAAACGAATGGTAAAAGTTTAAAGATCAGCATAACTGATCATGGCCCAGGTCTTTCTCAGGAAGTATTAAATCTCTTTAAAAAGAACCATCCTCAGATTCCTTCATTAGGTACAAAAGGGGAAAAGGGGCTTGGACTTGGGCTTGTTATTGTTAAGGATCTGGTTGAGTCAAATGGAGGACATATTTCTGCTGTTTCTCATCTACAAACTGAGGGCAATACAAATCACGGAACTAGTTTTATAATTGAATTACCACTCGTTTCTAGGAACTAGTATTGAATAAAGATCTCTATTTTAGCAAAACATTCTATTCAGAGCTTCAATGGAAGAACTCGATATTTTTCATTGGAGCGATACTCCCTGATTATCAAAATGATCTATCGGAGGGTATGAATCACCTTTCTGCGCATTCTATTAGAAATAGATTCTTGGGTGCTAAAAAAGAACTTACAGATAAAGAACTCAGATATCTCACAGAGCTTGATGGATTTAATCACTTTGCCCTAGGAATTAAAAACTCACAAAACAAAGGTATAGCTATTGCCAGAATGGTTAGGGATCATAAACAGACAAACCAGGCCGAGATTGCCATTACTATAATTGACCAATACCAAGGGCAAGGTTTTGGAGCTCTCCTCTATAAGTTCATTGCCCTGGCGGCCTTTGAAAGAGGAATAGACACTCTCCTGCTTCATCTCTTAGGAGATAACCATCAAATGCAACACATCATTCGAAAACTTGGTAAAATAGAAAAAATTCAAAATGATCGAGAGCTTTATACCTATCATGTGAAACTCACTGAAACAGACCTTATGCCTGTATATGAAATGGCCCGAAATCTAATGAAGCAAAAATAAAAAAGGATCCCTAACAGGATCCTTTTTTTATATCAATCTCCTTCTCAAAATAAATCCGTTATCAGGACTTAAGTCGGATCAGAGTATTGACTTCAAATAACTTTCACTCAGCTCTTGATGATAATGATTCAAACCATCAAATTTCGGCTGAATAACATCATTGTTGAGAATGTATCGGTCAAACTCTTCCTGAAAATTAATTCCGCTCCAAAATTCTAGATTATTCTTGAAATGTTCAGTAGTTACAACGGTATGCTTATAGGCAGCGAAGTAACCTTTCAAGAAGGCCTTAAGACCTCCCATGTCCTGTAAACGGTAATCAAGATACCCCATAAAAGCTGAGCCGAGTTTATAGGCACGCTTGTCTGTATTTCTCTTATAAATTGATTGGGCCCCTAGATTTGAACCAATAAAGCCAGGCTCAATTAAACGTGGATAACCATTGTCTCTCCAGGCAGCAATGGCCTCATCAATCCATCCTGAGTTCCCATTGGCAGGCATAACACCTTTAGCAAAATAAGAATGAAGCATTTCGTGATCAAGTGCTGCAAAAGAAGTCACAGTTGCTCCTGAGTGCTCCATCCCACCTGTTCCAGGCATTGTTCCATAAGCAACAAAAGATGGATGTGCCCATGGTCCATAATCAGCTTCAAGCTCCCCCATCAATTTAATCGTTTCACGTTTAAAGCTATTTGTTCTTCTCCACCAAGGAGAATACACAGTAATAGGAATATCACGTCCACTGATTGACTTATAAGTGAAGTCGAGGCGTTTTAGACCATTCTTACTTGTGATATGGAGATATGGAGATATGGGCAAGATACTGTGAAGTATTCAGGATAAACAATGCGGTAATGATTTTTTGCGATTTTAGTCATTTCTCCATTGGTATAGATATCCTGATTTTCTCTGGATGTTCCGACAAATTTAATATCAAGAGTGATTTGATACTGATCAAACTCAAAGTTTGAAGGAATGTACTGTTCTAAAAACAAACGGTCTTTTAAATCTCTAATCCAAAAGGCCGATTTCACAAATTGAAAATCATCATTGAACTCAACGTTTCTTGTCATAACATTTGTCATTTCGACACTATGAAGTCCTGGATCGAGTTCTTTTTTAATTAGCTTAGCCTTCGATACTTTTCCTGGAAAAGATAAAGAAACAACGTTTGCTTTTTCTCCATTTACTCTCACATTGCGAGCAATAGGAACAAGATCAAATAATGGAAGCCCAGAGTTTTTTTGTTCAAACTCAATTTGAGTTTTTACAGAAGCCTCTCTCTTATAGAGATCATAGGTAATTTCATAATGAGCTTTTTTAAAATCAACAAAAACAGCTCGACCTGACTGAGTGTCAAAATCAGGTGGGGCTAAATGAAGATTAGCTAAGGCTTGAGTAGTGAGACACAGTAGCCCCAAAGAGAATAATTTTTTCATAAACCATCCTTAGTTAATTTATTTTATATTCACATGCTTTATTTAAAAACCATTCAAATATGTCTGAAGGTAATGAATATTCGGGATGAAACTGAACTCCAAGTGCCGGACGATGAGAGTACTCAATCGCTTCGGCAATTTTTTTATCATGAGAAAAAGCAGTTAATCGCACTTTAGAGAACTTCTCATGATTACTAAAATAATAAGGAACGCTTATCCCTTGATGATGATACTTGGTTGCATAAAACTTACCACTGGGAAAAATGGCACTCATTATAGTTGGGCCCTGGGGTATATTCACCTTATCAAATAGATATTCACGATTGGGAATCTTAAGTTCCGCTTCGATATCTTGATAAAGAGGAAGCCCTTGTGCCACACCCATCATTTGCATTCCTCTGCAAATTCCTAAAAGAGGGACATAGGCAAACTTCTCTTCCTCATTATAGAGTTTCAGCAATTGAGATTCGAAAATATCTCTACTTTCTCCTTCTTTTGATGGGCGATAGTAAGAACTAAAGTCATCAATTCGTTTTTGAGCATACCTATCCACTAGATCACGATAAATACGCGGATGAATATCTGCTCCGCCGGGAATGAGAAAAGCATCTACTTGATTAATTTTCGCTAGATCTGTTCCCATATCTATTAGTTCTATCTTATGCCCAGTTAATGAAGCAGCTATTTTTAATCGCAAACTGTTGGCAAATCCACATTCATAGGAACATCCTATTTTCATGCCCTCTTCTGGCGGTACTTCACATTTGGCCCAAGTT
>CAYWMU010000117.1:0-8346 GCA_964459395.1 uncultured Bacteriovorax sp. | reverse complement strand
ATATTTAAAGCCTATCACATTAGGAACTTGAATATAAAGAAGTCCTCCCTCATTAAGAGAGTCATAGCATTTATTTAGTGCCATAAGAGGATTTTCTAAGTGCTCTAAAACATCGCAAACGGTGATGACATTATATTTTTTCCCAAGGGGATAATCGTGAAAGTCAGCATGAGAAACTTCAAGACCTAAAGTGCGAGCATAGTGACTGGCACTCTCCTCGATCTCCACACCTTCGGAATAAATGCGTTTTTCTTTTTTTAAGAAATCCATCCAGAAACCATAGCCGGCCCCAAAGTCAAACCAATCACTTCTCTTGGGCTGACCTTTTTGAATTTTCTCAAAGCGGTCTTCAAAGAAATAATCAAAGACAGTTTTATATTTTTTAAAGTATTCCGGATATCCCCAGTACTCAAGTTTTGAATCCTCAACTTTAACGTCTGTTAGAAATTTATTTGATTCACTATAAACTCGATCGAGGTGAATCACACCACAGGAAGGACAGCGATTAAGACGATAATCGCCTTCATACTTATAAAGATAAGACCCAAGTTCACAGGCCTGGCATGAGATCTGTTTAGATGAAGTTAACATGATCTACCTCTTGGTGAATTTTCCACAGGAACTGATTGGTAGAGTGATGTCTGCAGTAACTAATACAGTTGGCCACATTCACTTCATTATAAATTTTCTCTGTAACTTCTTGGACTCGAGTCGAGAGGAAAATATCTTCGAAACTATTGTGATGAAGATCCCCATAGCAGTAACTTTCGTCTTTAAAGAACTGAGAGCAAGGATAGATTTTTCCGTCCGCAAGGATTTGAGTGATAAAAGGAGTACCAATACACTTTTTATAAATACGATTGCAGTCTTGCGTGAAGTTATTCCAACGAACGATCACTTTAAAGTTACTATCACTTAATTCTTCAACTCTTCTCAATTCATCTTCAGATTCTTTCCAGAGATCCTCAGGCACATCATAAGTATTATTGGGATGCTTACTAAATCGTTTCACCACATAGTAATCAACCCCTAAACTCTTTGAGAGTTTAGCTGTCTCGTAAATATCGCGGTAATTCTCATTGATAAGAATCTGCTGAGTTCCTAGAGTGACATTAAGTTTGTTATCTTTTTTAATCTTGGCCGCTTCAAGCACATTCCCTGTTGCACGATCAAAGTCTCTCACATTCCCCTTATGAATTGTGTGATAGAGAGTTGGATTAGAAGCTTGAAATGTAAATCGTGCCCAAGTGAGGTGAGGAAGAATCGCTTTGGACATTTCTGGAGTCATTAGTACGGCATTAGAATTAATCGCCATATCAACTCCCACCCGTCCGGCCCGCTCAATCATGGAGACAATCCCTTTATTGGCGGTTGGCTCCCCCTCTCCGGCAAGGAGAACTGACTTCACACCAGTCTTAGCAAAAGATTCTACCAAAGAATTCATAATACTCTCTTCTAGAAACCCTGCCTTATGACCTAAGTAATCTACGTAACAAAGGTTACAGCGTTGATTACAGCCTGAGGTTGGAGAAATTTCTGCATGAATAGGAAAAATCTTTTCCCCTCTCTTCCATTTCTCAACAGTCGGAAGATGATGAAGTAATTTTGATCCATCTAAAAATAATTCACTCATCATTAGTCCTATATGTAATTAACATGGGCCGGTGGATTTTTAATCTGCCATAAAGTTTCATTCACAGAGTTGGGGCGACAAAAAGGCATACACTTTGAGACATCCACTCCACAGCGAATAAACTCTCGGGCCTTTTGGGCCTTCTCGCTTTCCCAAACTTCTTTAAAAGTGGCATTCATAATATTGCCAAGTTTATGCTCATCATGCCCAATATAAGGGCCACAGCTATAAAGGTCTCCGAGAGCATCAACCTCAATCATAAAGTCAGTTGATAAACACTTCTTATAACCACGATGAAACTTATCTAAAAAGAGCCCCTTCCTCAGGGCCAGCTTAAAGTTTCTATCGGAGATTTGTTCACTAAAGTTTGATAGTGCTTGAAGTTTTTCTTCTAAGTTCTCAACCTCATCATCAAAAGCAATTTCTGGATGTTTTAAGAAAGGTTTTATGGCCAAATAATTTACACCTAAGTTTTTTAGATTTTCAGCGAGTGCAGGGATCTCATGATAATTTGAACTTAACAGTAAGCATTGAACACCAATGGTGATATTGCTATTGATTCTCTTTTTCTCAGCAACAAGCTTTGAGATATTCTCAAGCACGATATCAAAATCTTTTTCTTGAGTGCCGTGAATCTTTCCGTAACTCTCCTTCGTCCCAGCATTAAGAGAAATACGAATAAAGGTGAGATCTCGTGCAAAAATTTTAATGGATTCATCATTAAGAAGTCTTCCATTGGTATTAAGAGCAATATCAATGCCCGCTTTCTTAGAGACCTCAACCATCTGTGGAGTTTTCTTATTAAGGAGTGGATCACCATCTCCGGCAAAGAAGAGTGAACGAACACCTAACTCCTTCCACTCATAAGCAAGTTTTTCATAACGCTCGTAAGGGAAATAGATCGGCTTAAATTCTTTGTAGTGGTAAACGCAGAAAACGCATTTGTGATTACAGTAACTAGTAGGAGAAAAAGCTATGTAGATCGGATAAATACTCTCACCTCTATTCCAGGCATTCACCCGGTCAAGATGAAACAACAGTTTATTTCCGTCTAGCTGAAGACTCATTCTCACTCCTTAAAAGAACCTGTTTTAGAATCTCGTCAATACGAGCTGACGTCAAGTGAGGGTCTTGGTGAAAATTGAGGAAAATATCTTCATCATAGAGTGGAATTTCTTTAGATGACGTTGGGCCAAAGAGGGCCACGACCGGAATATGGAGGGCCTGAGCAATATGAAGTCCTAAGCTATCGTGAGTTAAGAGAACTTTCACACTTTTAATCCAATCAATGTAGATCTCAAGATCTGTAAACCCTTGTTGCCAAGACACACTACATTTCTCGCTGAGTAATTGGTGAACACTCTGCCAATGAGCCTTTCCCCAGTCTTTTGCGGGCCACTTGGGACCTACTTTCCAGTTTAGTCCTACGTCAAAACATTTATCTCTTTCAAGAGAGAAGAGGACCGGACGCTCCCCATTCCATTCCTGCCCTATCAGTTTGAATAATTTCTGGGCCCAGTTAAGATGAGAATACATGGAGAGAAATTCAGAAAGTGTGATCTCCTCTCCTCCAAAAAGTTTAAGCCTATTCTTATCTACAAACCCCAGAGTATTAGGACCAAGCTCTTTAAAGTACTTTTCATTGTTTTCTAGATTTAGAACCCAATCATAATTTCTTGGTGATATAGTGCGTGTGAGCTTTTGCCCCGCGAGTAAACGCTCACTCTCAAGACTAGTAAACCATTCAGCATCTTTAAAAACATGAGTGAGAACTGTTGAGCGAAGAACATCCCCTAGACTCACCACCGGAAGTCTTTCTTCTTGATCAAAAGTTTCAAACTCTCCTGTTTTGATAATAAGAAACTTCATGATCTCATCTTCTTTGAGAGAAGTTTTAGATAATTAACTCCCACATCCCAGAAAGCATTCAAGCGCATGGCCTTGGACTCTCCTGCACTACGAGGGAAAAGAGTAAATCCAACTGTTGTTAACTTCACTCCTTCTTTCATACTTAAAATTAAAATTTCTGCATGAGTAAAGAAACGTCTTGAACTAATAAGACTCTTCTCCGGAAGAAGCTCTCGCCGAATAAGGCTCACTCCATTGTAGTAAGGAAGTTCACGGCCAAAACTCAAATTAAGTATTTGGGTAAATGTTTTTGATAAGAACCTGCGCCAGAGAGATCTCTCATCCCCGGTGATAAAACTCACCACAATATCGTGGTCTTCAATCAAAGGAAGGGCCTTGGCAATTTCGTAGGGAGAGAGTTCAAGATCAGTGGGATACCAGCAATAAAAATCAGTTTCAATAAAAGGGAAATAATCGCTAACACTTTTCCCTGTTCCTAGGTTTCTTTCATTCCTTAAAACCTTAACATGAGGAAGATTCAGCTCAGTAGCATTTTCATAAGTCCTATCACTACTTCCATCATCAATGACGACAATTCTAAATTCATTTAAGCTCGAGCTTAAAGCTTCATGCATCTGAAGAAGAGCTTCTTTAATATTATTCTGCTCATTTAAAGCAGTCATAATAACAGTTAGGGATTTCATTGATTTAAGAGTAACGAGGACGGATTTTTATGACAAGAAGTTCCCTCTCAAAAGTAAGTTTGAGAGGGAACTTAGAAGTATTAACGAGTTTTTCTAGCGTTTTTATTAAGAGTTTTAGCAAAGTAAGCAGCTTTTTCTTGTGCAAGCTCGTCACTTGCCTTTTGGGCTGCCTCTTCAATCGCTTTAGCTTTAAGCTCTTTCATAGACTTGATTGTCTCGTAGTAGCTCTCTTTTCTAAAAGATTGAAACTTTTTATCATCTGCAGGACGAGCAGTTTTGGCCACGATCTTTTGGATCTTACCAACGTTTAAGCTCTTCTTATTAGAGATGAACTTTCTTTCAGTCACTCTTACGCCGTGATCATTAAGGCCAAGAGCTTTCAGAAGTTCTTTTCTAGTGGTGAACACATAACGACCAACACCAAGGCTAGCGATATTAAGACCACCAATGGCCACACGACGAAGTTTATCCACTGTTAAATCCACAGCTTCACAAATTCTTCTAATCTCACGGTTCTTACCTTCATTAAGGCGGAACTCAAGCCATGTTTTATTTGGAAGTTGTTCAATCACGCGAACTGATTTTGGTTTGAGAAGACCTTCTTCAGTCATCACACCTTTACGAATTTTTGCAAGGATTGCTTCGTTAACCATTCCGAAAACTTTCACTTCGTAAGTTTTCTCCACCTCATATTTCGGGTGCATGATCATGTTAGCAAGATCACCATCATTGGTAAGGATAAGAAGACCTTCAGAAAGATAATCGAGGCGCCCTACAGGGAAAATTCTCTGCTTAACACCGAAGATAAGTTCTAGAACTGTTGGACGACCTTCTGGATCTGAAACAGTTGTCATGTAAGCGCGAGGCTTATTCATCACAATATAGACTTTATCAACAGCACCAATCTCGAGGGCCTGATCATCAACTTGAATGGCATCAACATCTGGATTAACTTTCGTTCCCAGCTCTCGAACGACCTCGCCATTAACCTTAACTCGTCCTTCCAGGATAAGACCTTCGGCCTTACGACGTGAAGTTACTCCGCAATCGGCGATCACTTTTTGTAAACGAATAGATAAATCTTGATTTTTCTTCATAACGACTCCAATCCGCCTCACGGCAGTTTATTAGTTGATAGGTAAAGATGCCTAAGTCTTAGGCATCTTCCTTGGAATTTTCATTAACTACTTCACCTAGGAAGCTCAAGTCAAGGTCTAAGTCCCTGCCCTGTGTAATAGCTTCATCAATTGAGAAATCTAGGTTGTTTAATTCAATAGAAGGATCAAATTCGAGCTCGTCTTCTGGGAGGATCTTCTCCCCAGTGAGCTGTTCGAAAGCAAAATCAAGGGCCTTTTCAAGCTCCATGGCCTCATCTGAGAGGTCTGAACCTTCAAAGAGATTCACTTCCACTTCTTCTTCAGTCTTCTCTTCTTCAATAATCTCTTCAATTTGGGCCGCTCTGAGGGCCTCAAACTCTTCATCAATTTCTGGAGCATTGTAAACAACTCCATCAATTGTGATATCAACCACCTGAGGATCAACCGCATTCATCAGAGTTTCAGACTCCGAAGCTTTAATATTTTGCTTAGTCGATTCATCACGGTTAACAAAATCCTCTAAGATATCGAAAGCGGATTTACGCTTAACAGGCTCTTCACCCTCATTAAGGGCACCCATTTTCTTCTTCTCTTCAGATTTAAGAATAATGGTGAAATCAGTTTCAGCTGCAATACTCTTAATGCTTTCAGAAAGAGCATCAAGTTCTTCGAATTCATCAAAAGAGAATTTCTTTGCATCTGGCTTAAAGATAACTGACTTAATATCAGTGATCTGACCAAGAGTGTTTTTAGTGGCCATCTCTTCAAGTTCATACTCAGGAGGAAGGGCCTCAAGGTTAGGAAGGTTAAAGACTTCCATAAATTCTTCAGTTGTCCCAAAAAGAGAAGGACGACCTAGCTCCTCTGAGCGGCCAGTGATTTTCACCAGACGCTTATCCATAAGAGCACGAATGATGTGAGAAGAATCAACTCCTCTAATTTTTTCAACTTCTGTTTTAGAAACAGGTTGCTTGTAAGCAATGATCGCAAGCACTTCAAGTGCTGTAGGAGTAAGAACAAGTGAATTAACTTTAAAGAGGTTCTGAACAAATTTTGAATAAGTAGCTTTTGTTCTGAACTGATAACCTTCGGCCACTTCTACTAAACGAATCCCATGGTGTTTTTCTTCATATCCCGCTTGCAAACGAGAAAGGGATTCGTGAATCACGCGAAGAGGAAGTTCTGGATCGATTTGGGCCTTGATCTTTTGAATAGAGATCGGCTTATCAGACATGAAGATAATAGTTTCAATAGCACCGCAAAGAGTATCTGGATTGAGTCCAGTTCTTGCCTGCCAAAGCATATCTTCTTGCTCTTTCTCATCAAAAAAAGAAACATCAAGTTGAAAGTCATCTTCAGTAGCTACTACTTCAGTTTCTTCAACTTCAGAAATTTCTTTGAGGGCAACTTCTTCAACTGAAAGGTCCCACTCATAATTGATGTCATTCACTGTCTATTCCTTTTCTTATTGGATAGTAGCATCTACAGGAACCTGGTCCTCTGCAGTTTTTTCTTCTTTATCTTTTGCTTCGCCTTCTGGTTCAAACCCATCGGCGGTTTCCACATCAAAGTTATCTAAGCTTTCTTTAACTTCAATATAGATATTGCCCTTATCCTCGTTCTGATAAATTTCAAGTTTTTTAAGACGAGCAAGTTCCAGAAGCGAGATGAAGGTAATAACTTTATCAATAATTCCAGTCTCATTGCTATCAAGAAGTTTATCAAACTGAGTTGTGTCCCCTTCTTTAAGCATTGATTTAAGACGAATAAGCTTCTCTTTAATAGAAAGCCTATCTCTCTTAACAACCGTATATTTTCTTTTTTCACGACGAATAAGATCCATCATCGTTTCAGTTAGTTGGGCGAGATCAATCGGTGTAAGGATTGAGTTCTCAATGGCCTTGCGATCTACCTTATGCTTAACAAAGATCTCATGCCCTTTTTTAGGAAGCTCCCATAATCTTTGTCCCAGACGCTGGAATCTCTCAAGCTCTTCAAGACGACGAATAAGTTCTCCGCGAGTTTCAATCTCAAGCCCCATCTCTCCAGCTGAGATCTTAATAGTGTTCTCATTCTGAGTTTCATCGGCCACAGCTTGGGATTTAATATGAAGAAGAGTTGCCGCCATGAAAAGATATTCACCGGCAATATCAAAGTTGAGATCCTGCATCTTCTGCAGATAATCCAAATACTGATGAGTAATAGTCGTCAGATCAAGATCATGAATGCGCATCTCTTCTTTCTGAACTAAATGAAGAAGAAGTGCCAGGGGCCCATCGAAGCGATCAATCTTAACTAAGATTTCGTTATTATTCATATTAACCTTTACCCACCAAATAATGCTAAAAAGCTAAATACAGTCGCGTTCGCTAAGTACTGGGCCGGAAGAAGTAGGTACCCAATAGTATGGATTCCCATAAAGCTTAAGGCCATGATCATAATAAAAATAACAGGGGTATAGCGAGCGAGCTGTTCATATTTATATAGTGCAGGTCCCCTTAAAAACGATGAAACCATCTTTGATCCATCAAGTGGGGGTAGCGGAATTAAATTGAAAAAGGCCAAAATGAAATTGATAAACACCGAGAATCTCAGCATTCTTATGGCAATTTCATAGTATTCCCAAGTGGAAGACACCTTGACCGCCACGAGGGCAAGAACAAGGGCCGAAAGAGTTCCCAAAATAAGGTTTGATAACGGTCCCGCAAAACTCACCCAGAAAATCCCAGGACGAAGCTTTTTGAAATTTCGAGGATCAATAGGAACAGGTTTCGCCCAACCAATGACAGCAAAATTAGCAAAGGCCGCAATGAGAGGAAAAAGAATCGTTCCGAAGAGGTCGTAATGAGCAGCTGGATTTAGCGTTACCCTTCCTAAGTCCTTGGCCGTGGGGTCACCAAAACGATTGGCCACCCAAGCATGGGCCGCTTCGTGCACGCAAATGGCCAGTAAAAAGCCCGGCACAGAAGAAGCGATGTTAAAAAGGATTCCGTTCAAATCATTCATACTTAGGTCATATCAAAATCGAAATTATGACGCAAATATAAGTTGAGCGTCATAGTCT
>CAYWMU010000116.1:5966-8403 GCA_964459395.1 uncultured Bacteriovorax sp. | reverse complement strand
ATCCAGAAGTGGGAATTTGGGAAAATGCTAAAGTTTTTGATCAGGCGGAATTAATAGATGAGGTTGTGGTTAAAGGCCACGCTTTAATTCATGGAGAGGCTTTAGTTGAGAATTCTGAAATAGGTGATAAGGCAAGCATTTCAGAAAGAGCAGAAGTAATAGATTCATTTGTTTACGATAACGCTATCGTTAAAGGTAATGCGGTTGTTACAGGTGGGGACATCTGTGAATACGCCCAAGTTTACGGAGAAGCACAGGTGGGCAATGGTGCACCTCGAGTTTGTGGTTCTTCACAAGTTTTTGAGAGTGCAAAGGTTGAAGGAGATGCTGTTGTTGAAGGAAGAGCACTTGTGTACGGAGAATCATTGGTGGAAGGAGTTGTTCGACAATCTGCTCAGGTTTTTGGAGAGGCGGTTGTTGAAGACACAGGAATCGTCCAAGGAAATGCAAAAGTTTTTGGAATAGCAATCATCACCACCGAAGTAAATTCAGGCGAGTATTTCGAATAGAGAATTTTAAGAGAGGAGAAAGAATTATCTTTTTCCTCTCTTTTTAAATTAGAGGTCACGGATATGTGGTTAAGGTCTTTTATTGTCTTGTTTTTTTTGGTCCTTTCAAATGATGGTTTCGCTGTGAAATGCGAGAATATGCTTATAGATGATTTTCGATTTGGAGTCAGAGGTAAAGATGTATCTGTCTCTTTTCTAAACGAGAGATTATCAAAGTCTAATTTGAAAATTAATTTTGTAAAAACAAAGAATGACTCGAATAGAATTAGTGGAACTATTCAATTAGAGGATTCAATTAAAGTCTGCAATAAAATCAATGTGGATGTTGACCCTATTAAACTTTGTAGAGATGAAAATGATAATATTGAAGACTGGCGTTTTGTTACGTTCGGAGACTCTGAAATCCTAAGTGTTGTAAGCTTAAGTGCTGATGTGGATGATGAAAACGTGGTTTTGAATAAGTCCCGCATTTGCAGAGAAACGACTCTTGTAGGGAGGGTATATATTGAAGACTCTCATCTCCTTGGAGGAAATATAACTGGTAATCCGAATGTAGTTGCAACTCCTGAAATTCCCGAAATACCTGATCTTCCTCCAGAGTCCTTTAAGAAATCAAGAAATAAAGATGAAGATGCACCAGACCCTCAATACTTAAATTACTACACAGTAAAAATGAAAAAAACAATTATAGATATGAATCCCTCTATAACAGGCTCAAATCTAGGGATAACAATGAATGAAGTTCATATTCATGATTCTCCTACTATTTCAGGAGAAATCTCCTTTGAGAGGAGTGACATACGGGACGATGGTTTCTATTCAGGGGAATCTCATGCATATTTTGACGGGCTCTTTCAGCCCTTAGTTAGAGATAATCTCACGGGGGATGATAATGAAATTTCTGGCATTTATTTTCTAGAAAGAGAGGTGACTAATTCAATTATTGAAGGAGAGGTCTTATTGAATAGTAATAATGATCTCGATATGGTTGCCCATATTGGACCTCATAATACCACTTTCTATAACAGTGAATTTAAAGGCTTTGGCTTTATCGGAGCAGAGATACATGAAAAAACTAAAATTCATGGATACCATGTTCCTCCGATCACACATGGAGTAATCTTCGAGGATGGGAGGACTGCTGATACTGTAACAATCAACGGCGCTGTATGGTTATCCGGATACGTATGGTTAGGTAGCTACATTACAATAAATGGAAATCAGGCCCGTCAAAGTAGTGATCTGCCCCTACATATTGATAATTCTGACCTATGGTATTATGTCAATGTATCAGGTTCTCCTCGAATCTTCTCCTCCACAGTCAAAGAAAACACCACTGTTAGCGGTAATGCATATATTTTTGATTCAACAGTAAGAGAAAGTTCTGTTTCCTGCGACGGCTCTGTAATCTCAGCAATAATTGAATTTGATGATGTTGATTGTGGAGATATAAGACCTGAGCCTCTTTCTGTGCCACCTTTTTTGAAGAAGACAAGAAGTCCCTATGAAATTGCTGCAAGAACAGTATCTCGATTTAAGGAAAAAAATCTAAAATCACAGAAAACTCAGAATGAGATGGAATTAGAAGCAAAGAAAATTGAAGTATTAAAGAATAAAATGAAGGCCCGTTTATGATTTTGAAATTAAGTATCCCCGTATTACTTTTTCTAGTATCACTTAAAAGTTTTTCATGTGAGTTAACTTCCCCGACGAGACACACGAATCCTGATAGTACAGAAGGAGGATTAGTTAGCTCTCAAGCGAAAGTCGCTCCGACTGCTTACATTGGATACGACGCTAAGGTTTGTGATTCTGCTTGGGTTGATGGAAATGCGAAGGTTTTGGATCATGCGATTGTTAAGGGGAATGCTTGGGTGAGGGAGTTTTCGACAGTTAAGGAGAATGCCGTTATTACTGATAACGCAGTT
>CAYWMU010000116.1:0-5956 GCA_964459395.1 uncultured Bacteriovorax sp. | reverse complement strand
AAAATAATCACTACCGGAGAAGGTGGGATGGTCATTACTGATAACGCAGTTTTATGGGGAAACCAAGGCTATCCGGTTGTTGTGGGTGAAGAGGCTCTTGTCTCTGGAAGTTCACGTGTTCTGGCCGGAACAAAAATTGATGGAAAGGCCAGAGTCCTAGATAATGCAACTTTAAGATCAGTTACAGTAGGCGGTAATGCAAGAATCTGTGGCGGTTATTTTGTCGTTAAGGAAACTATACTTGATGATTACTACTGTAAAGATTCTATTTTAGAGTCTCGTGCAGAAGTTACTTTGGTGAATTATAAAGAGGATTTTTTTAATGAGATAACAGATGAATTAGAATTTAAAACGAATCTTTATGACTTTGATTTGAATGCAAATGCTTTCATTATCTATGTAAATAATGAGCAGGTAGATCCTGAGAATGTTTTAGTAGAGAGAAAGAGAGTCTTAGTTTCGAATGTTATCTTGAGAGAAGGAGAAAATACGGTCTATTTTTCTGGACGAGATGAGTATGGGAAGCTTATTGATAGTCGAAGTTTTTCTTTTATAGCAGGCTCTGGAACAAAAGAGATTTCTTTTCTCAATAATGGCAATCCTATAGCCACAGGATTGAACGTAAACGCAGAGTTTACTTATGAGAGTTATGCTTATAAAGCTTCCACTTCTTTCCAGGGTGGCGTTTTAGAGTTAGTAGGAGTTCCGGATGGGATGGAAGGAATTAAATTTAAAGTTTCAGGAGTAGGGGATGAGGGGTATTTTCTCGAAGAGTATGCTAACTTAAACGATTTACCCAGTAGTATAACGTTAAGTAATTTTCCAGGCTTCATCAACAATAATGGAAACGTAGTCACGTTAAGTGATTGGGAGATCTCTCACCCTGAAAATGTTGAATTGGGTGAAAATAAATCTGGAAAAGAAATTCATATTCATTCAGAGCCAAACGAAGTGGTTGCGATTTCGAAAACATTTCATTTAACAAAAAGTCAGCATGGAATTCATCTCGATCTGAAAATGCAGAATCCTAATAAAGTTTTATCGGCAAATACAAAAGTTGAAGTGATTGTTACTTCTGAAACCCATCAAACTTTTGATAGTCAGACCTTCACTTTAGGAGATTTGAATAGTAGTGAGTCCCTAAATCTATCTTTTTTAAAAAAATCTAAAAGTGATGGTCTTTATAGCGTAGTAATTAAGTTGTTTTCTGATCAAGAGCAAACATTAGCTTTCTTTGGTGTTACGATCACGGATGTTTTTGTTGATTTTAAACCGATGAATTTCTATGCAGAGGTGTCAACCAGTCCTTCGCTAGAAATTGACACAAATAATGTAGAATCATGCAGCTTTCAAGACTTCTTTCTCTTAGATAAAAATTCTTTCGAGATCAAAAAGGATGAGGTTACTTTTTTTAGCGCAGCCCAGAATACCCCTATGATGCCTAGTTTTAAAACAAATAGAATCTTTGGTACAATAACTATCTATGGATTACGCTATAACCGAGTGAGAGATATTAAACTTATCGTTGAGCAGGATGAAAAAGAACTCTTTCGTTTACCACTTTCTCCTTGTGCTATGGAAAGATTTAATTATTTAAGTGGAATCCCTCTTGATACAGTTCATCTTGTAGGCAACGATAGTCTTGTTCACTACTTATTCGAAGTAGAAAAAGAAGAGTTAAAAAAAGTGAACTCCATTAAGGAAATTAATAATAAGAAAGTTGCTGCGCGAGTATCAATGAAGCTTGAAGTGGAGATTCAGCATAATAACCCAAAGTTTAAAACATTATTTAGCCCTGAAAAGAAGCTTAAAGTTTTTTCAACGCCTAATTTGTCGGAGGATTATATTCACAACAAAAGCGTGAGTGTAGAAGACTACAATACTAAGTCTTACAAGGTTTTAAAAACTGGGGGAGATAAGTGGATATATCCAACTTATCAAAAAATGTTTGAAGACCTTATGCAAACTAGCAAAGTAGGAGGAAAGCCTTTAATAACTGTAAATGATATTTCTAAATTAAACGGCGGTCGATTTCATGGACACAAAATTACACATGACACAGGAATTGATGCGGATTTGTTTTTCTCAGGATGGTCAGGAGAAACCTTTAATTTAAAAAAAGATAGAAGTCACGAAGAATGGATGTCTTACTTAGACAAACTTGAACAGTTTTTTATTGAAACAGGGATGTTTAATCATCATATAAAGGATTATTATATTTCGCTAACTGATAAGGCAGAGGATTTGATTCCTGCAAAGCATTACTTGGAGTCTCGGTTTAAGAATAGATGTATAGGTAATCGGTTTATCACATTCACGGATAAAAAGAATACCGGATCTTTAATTAGAAATGTGGAAGAACATTATCGTCATTTTCATTTAAGATTTAATGAGCCGAGTGATGATACATCAGCTTATGACTTTTTGCCTTCGGTGATGCCACCTGTGGATATAGGGCAGTTGAAGTTTTCTGTGATTGAAGGTCAGCTTCAAATTAGTCCATTGCAAGAGCTTGAGAAAGATTTCTCTGATAAGTTTATTTTATGGCGTATTCAGAACAAGCCAGGCTTCAAAGATAAAGACTTGCAGATTGGATATGGTCAGTGGCCTGAAGAAACATCTTCTTTAATGAAAATGTCTAAAGTAAATACTTTATTCCCTTTATATATTTATATAGTGCTAGGGAAGAAAGGAACGGGGGAGTGTAGTTGCTACAAAGCTGAAGTAGATGCAGTAACTAATCCCGGTGAGATTATTATTGCTGGTAATGAGCAGAAAGATAGGCGAAACTGTTATGAGGATTAAGGAGCTGAAATGATACAGGTGCTTTTTATATTAATTATTAGTCTTAATGTTTTTGCACTAGATGATCGAGAACTTCTTAAAGATCTTCCTGCTTTGACTCCCGAAAACATTCGATGGAATATTCCTGCTGATGCTTGGCGTTCGTCTGTTGGAGGGCATAGTGCGAAGGGTAAGCTATTTCGTTTCGAAGCCTCGTTTGATGAGGGATATGAATCTTCTGTTTATGCAAATAAGGAGCTTGAGGGGGAACCCTTAAAGCCAACGACGGCTCCGTATTATCTATATAAAAAGAAGGCCTATTGTACTGGTGGAATCGGCTGGAAACCAGATCCATCAAAAAATATCTATTATCAATGTAATAGGTATTCATGTTTACAGTTTAGTAAGGAGATGTATTCAGGTTTTTCTTTTAACACGAATTACGGCAGTTACTCTGCTTTTCTTTTAGATCCGAAAGTAATGAATCGTGAGAATTGCCCTTACAAGATGGAGTACTATGTAAAGGCTTATTATCCTGATGATGACAGTAAAACTATATATCATGCCCTTGACAGTCCAATAACAGGAGCGGATCGTTCTTACGACTTTTACTTTCGCTACGAAGGAATTGATAAAGACAGAAATTATCTTGAAGTTAAGGTTAATGATAAGATTCATTATCTAGATATCCGCGCTTGTAAAAAGAATCCTAAAAGGTGTGAAGAAGTTAACATCGAGTTCTCTGATTATGAGAAAGACTGGATAGCGATGAAGAAGCATCAGAAGAATAAAGATTTAGAAGTATTAAATATTATGATTAAGGAATTAAAGCCCTGTGTGCTTAAAAGAGATATTCCTTGCATGAAGAAATTTCTCGCGACAAAAGAGAACGAGCCAGGCCTTGCTGAGTCTTATAAGGATTATGTTTATCCAGTGATAGAAAAAGATAATGATGTTTTATTTAAGGAGCTTGAAGCGTGCCTTGATTACGATAAACTTCTACCTCACTTGTATGGTACGAGGGGTATTGATCGAGTCTGTATGATCGGTGATTTAAAGAAGAAAAGTCTTACTAAAGAAGAAATTCAAAAAATGTATAAAAGAGGAGAGTTGAGAATTATGGGAGTCGCATTTCCAGAAGCCGTTCGGATTGGTGGTAGTGATGATATCTTTTATGCTCCTTAATTAAATCTCTATAATCTTAAGCTTGTTAAATTCCAAATGGATTAGATAATGCCCTGTATGTCTAATCCATTTTTTGTTTTTACAACCTTTATTGTTTTAAGTTTATCTTTTAATTCGTTCTCTGATCGAGAACTTATCAAAGATCTTCCTCCTATTACTTCTGAAACCATTCGATGGAATATGCCTGCTGATATTTGGTTGTATGGTATCCCTGCTTATTTGATGAAAGGGAAGTTATATAGAGTGGATGAAATCGAAGGTGTTAGAGGTGTCTCCATTTTTGATAATCCTAAACTGACAGGGGAAAGCTTTCAAGTGGTCTCCAATTTTGAACTTGAAAAGAAAGGTGAGTCTGTTTGTAAAAACTTTCCATATGAGAGAGGTGAGTATAAGGCAGAGGATGCTTTTATTTGTTTTAGATATTCTTGTCAATCATTTAAGGAGGCAATTTTAGATCATAAAAATTTACTAATCAATAGTAATGGGGGAAGTGATTCTAATTATTTGACTCAACCTGAACGCTTTTATGGAAACTGCCCATACAAACTGGATTACTATTACCATCTCTTTGTGGTGGGAGCTGAAGAGAAAACGATCTATACCGCTTTTGAAGCAGATATTCATGATAACAAGCAATCTTCATTATATTTTAGGTATGAGGATATCGATAAAGAAGAAAACTATCTCGTCGTAAATGTGAATGGTAAGAAGCATTATGCAGATATTAGACGCTGTAAGAAGAACCCATCAAAGTGTGGAAAAGTGAATATTAAGTATTCAGAGTTTGAACGAGACTGGATGAAAATGAAGCAACATCAAAAGAACAAAGATCTTGACGACCTAAATCTTCTTATTAAAGAACTCAAACCTTGTGTTATGAAAAGAGATATTGCTTGTATCAAGAAGTATGTTGCCAATAAAGAGACAGATGAAGGAATGGAGCACGGAGAATACTATTACATAGCTCTTGATATAAACGAAAAGAGCGAGGATTTATTTAAAGAACTAGAGGCATGTCTCTCGTACGATAAACTTCTTCCTCATCTTTACGGAATGAGAGGGATTGATAAAGTGTGTCTCTTTCAATTTAGGCTAACTGGTCCTTCTCCTGAAAAAACGCGTAGAGAAGAGAAGTATGGTAAGAGGGTTATGAGAATTATGGGAGTGGCCTACCCGGAAGCAGTGAGGATTAATAGTCCGTACACAATTCACTATATAAGAAAATAAGAGATTTTTTATTCTGATCTTAAGTTTTTAAAATTGAGAATGGATTAGATAATACTCAGTATGTCTAATCCATTTTTTATTTTTGCAACTCTTTGTTTATCGATCTCTCTGAATGTAATTGGGAGGAGCGCGAGGCCAGGTATAGAAGAGTTGCGCTGGATTCTTCCCGCTGATGCATGGAGGGAAAGTGAAGCTTATCTAGCGAAAGGCCATTATTTTCGTATTTCAAGCGATGTGGGAGGAAAAAGATACTTGGGAGGGATAGATGGGATTAAGATGTTTGAAAATCCTGAGTTTAAAGGAGATCCATATTTTATTACTTATGGATGGGTAATGGATAAAGACAAAAAAATACTTTGTGATAACTCTAATAGTGATAGGCCAAGTTATAAGGATAAACAGATCTTTGTATGCGACAATTTTTGTCGCGAGACTGGTGAGAGCTGGTGAGAGAGTTTAGTTAAAAGTATAAAAGAGGGGGGGACTCCTTATACTCCAACTTATCATTCGGAATTAGCTAGAACAGCTCTTGGTAAGTGTAAGATAAAAATAGATGGTTTTAGCAAGAATTACTCTACCGACCAGGGGCCTGAGAAGGATGATATTAGTTACTCCTTAACTAATTTTTATAGCGATATTGATTGGGGAACAAACTTCTATTTTAAAACTGATGATACTGACTTTAAGAAGGGATATATCACTCTAAAGGATGGTGATAAAAAATATTACCTGGATGTTCGTTTCTGTATCAAGTCTCCTC
>CAYWMU010000115.1:0-8417 GCA_964459395.1 uncultured Bacteriovorax sp. | reverse complement strand
AACTCACGGCGATAATTCTTGTGCTGAATTCTGATTTTCCCTCTATTAGTAAAGAGTGTCCCACCTCTCGCAAATTTGGTCGGAATGATACAATCACTCATATCCACTCCATGCTCCCAGATCATGAGAAGGTCTTCCGGCATTCCTACACCCATGACGTATCTAGGTTTATCAGTTGGCATGAGAGGAGCGGTATAGGCAACAATGCTCTCCATATGTTCAGGACCTTCTCCAACAGAAACTCCACCGATGGCGTATCCTGGAAGATTGCGAGAAGCTACTTCTTCTGCACAAATTTTTCTGTATTTCTCATAAACTCCACCTTGGATAATTCCAAAGAGAGCTTGATTAGGTTTATTCCAAGTCTCAATACAGCGATCAAGCCACCTGTGAGTTCTAGCGATAGAGTTCTCAACATATTTTTCAGTCGCTGGATAAGGAATACATTCATCAAAGGCCATCATGATGTCTGAGCCTAAATTCTGTTGGATCTGAATTGAAGTTTCTGGAGTGAGGAGAATATTTTCTCCTTTTGCTCCTTTGAAGTTTGCTCCTTCTTCAGTAATGGAATTTTTTTGAAGAGAGAAAACCTGGAAGCCCCCAGAGTCAGTAAGAATCGGACGATCCCACGCCATAAATTTATGAAGACCTCCGGCCTTAGCAATCAGTTCTGAACCAGGAGTTAGATGAAGATGATAAGTGTTAGAGAGAAGAACTTGAATATCAAGATCCACTAGCTCTTTGGGCTGTAACGCTTTAATGGCACCGTGAGTTCCAACAGGCATAAAAACTGGCGTTTCAATATCTCCGTGAGGAGTGTGAATAACTCCTGCTCGAGCACCGCAATTTTTATCTACGTGCTGAAGTGTGAATTTGAAGTTGTTGTTAATTTCTGAGCGAATATCCATATGTGAATTTCCTTTAATGGTATTGTTTTTCCAGAGGACAGAACCTCGGCATTTCCAATAGGAAGTTTTTAAGATGTGGCGAACCTATCATTTTCTTATCCCTTTGTTGAGCATATTTCTGGTCAGAGTAGATCTTACAGACCTTATTCCTTTGAGCATGACGGCCCAAAGTATAAAGGTTCTTGATGGGGATACAATTCTGATCAACTTCTATAGGAGTTCCTATCGTGTACGACTTAGACATATTGATGCTCCCGAGAAAGGGCAAATGGCCGGGAAGCTCGACCTAGGAGAATATTCCAGTCAGTGTTTACGAAAATTAATCAAACCTTCCATGAAGCTCTATATCCACGGACATGATCGTTACCATCGCATTTTAGGGGACTTGGAGAATGTTACGTTAAAAATGGTACAGAATGGGTGTGCTTATATTTACGATTATGCGAAATTCTCTAATCGATGGCAGAAAACAAGTTACCTCCAAGGGCAGAACCAGGCTCAGTCTTCAAGGCGCGGATTATGGAAATTCAAGGTATTAAACCCGCGTGAACACCGTAAAAATTACCCTTTCAGACTGACAAAGAAATAACGCTGTGATAAATGTGCAGCAAAACAAACACTACTGAGAAAACGAGGAAATCCATGCCCTTCATGAGCGAACTGCACCCTGATCTATCAGGCTACTTTAAAGAGGCTGGTTTAAAGACACCTACTAGCATTCAAAGAAAAGTTATACCCGAAATTTTAAATGCAAAGTCTGTTATCGTTCTGGCCGAGACCGGTTCAGGTAAAACACTTTCTTATGCTCTTCCAATTGTTAGCAAGATTAAAGAGCGCGAAGAGCAGAGGGGGCCAAATACAGTTAAGGGATCTCCGCTTGTTCTTGTTGTAGCTCCAACAAGAGAGTTAGCGGTACAGATTCATCAAGTGTTTAAAGGAATTTCTCACCACTTAAAATTGAGAATAAGAGATCTCACCGGCGGAGATACTCACGCTAAAATGAAGTCAGTTGCCAATTCGAGTTATGAAATTCTCGTTGCAACTCCGTCTCGTATAAAATCAGCGATTCAGAAAAAAGAGCTTTCCTTATCACAACTGCGCTATGTGGTTTTCGATGAAGCCGATCAACTTTTTGATATGGGCTTTAAAAAAGATCTAGATTTTATTGCAGAATATTTCGATTTATCTCAAACCCGACTTGCCTTTATCACGGCGACTCTTCCTCAAGAAGTTGAAGAGTATTTGATTGAGAAATTTAGTGAGGCGAAGTTTACTAAAGTCGCCTCCGAAATTTCCCATGCTCCTCAAAGCCGCATCGACACTTACAACGTTCGCGTAACACCTGCTGAAAAAGACATGGTGGTAAGAATGTTTCTGGAGAAGCAGGCACAGGGGCGAGGAATTATTTTTACGAACCAAAAGAATCAAGCAGAAGATCTTTTTAAGTATTTATCTGAAAAGATGCCAAAGCTTAAAATAAAGCTTCTTCATGGAGACCTTGAGAAAAAAGATAGAGAAGCGGCCATTAAGTCTTTTGTTGATAAGAAAGCCCAAATTTTAGTCGCAACAGATGTAGCTGCTCGTGGTATCGATATTAAAGATCTAGTCTGGGTACTCAATTATGGATTACCGAAGACGGCCATATATTATCTTCACCGTTGTGGTCGAGTGGCCCGTGGTGGAAATAAGGGAATCGTTTATAATCTTGTTGCAAGCCACGATTCAAAAATGATCACTCAGATTAATGATGCTATTAAAAATCAGAAGCATTTAAATCTCGATATTATTCCAGAAGAAAAGATGAAGCCTAAAGAGCGTGTACAGAAGAAAAAAGTAGCTCCTGCTACTGCGGTTCCTGTGTCTCCAAGAGGGCGTGGAAAGAAAGATGAACTTCAGAAACCGAAAAGAAATCGCGGGATAAGAAGAAGATAGACAATTAATTTTTTAAGCTAATAATATACAAGTGTTCATTATAAAAGGGAATCTAATGAGAGTTCTAGTAACAGGTGCAACGGGTTTTGTTGGTCAAGTGTTGGTAAAACAACTTCTTAATCAGAATTACGAGGTTGTTATCCTCACTAGAAATATTGCTAAAGCGGCTATCGTTCTAGGTAATAAATGTCATTATTTTCAGTGGGCCGATACAAATGAACTGGCCCCTCTTCAAGCTTTTGAGGGAGTGGACGGTGTTGTTAACCTTATGGGTGAGAACATTGGTAGCCGTAAATGGAGTCCAGAACAGAAGAAAGCTATTTATAATTCACGTATTGATGGGACTGCTCGTCTTATTGATACGATATCTCAACTAGAGAAAAAACCTTCGGTCCTCGTTTCAGCTTCTGCGATTGGAGTTTACGGACCTCGCGGTCCAGAAGAAATCACAGAGGATTCGAGTCTCGGTAACGACTTTCTTGCTCACGTCTGTAAAGATTGGGAGCAACAAGCAAAACGTGCAGAGAATCTTGGTATAAGAGTTGGAATTATTCGCACAGGTGTCGTCCTAGGTAGGAATGGTGGAGTACTCGATCGTATGCTTCCTATTTTCAAAAAAGGACTAGGTGGCCCAATGGGTGAAGGCAATCAGTATATGAGCTGGATCCATGTGGAAGATCTTGCGGCCATGTATATTGAAGTTCTCAATAATCCAAATATTAAAGGTGTTCATAATGGAACGGCCCCTTATCCGGCCACTAATTCAGATTTCACCAAGGCCCTTGGTAAGGTTCTTAAAAAACCGACAGCTCTAAGAGCACCGAAATTTGTTCTTAAGTCAGCGTTGGGCGAAATGTCCACTCTGGTTCTTGATGGCCAAAAAGTGCTTCCATCAAAATTTAAAACAGAGAATTTTCGCTATCGCTATCCAACTCTTGATATGGCACTCAAAGAAACTGCTTTTTAAGAAATATTAACTGCCACACTTGAGTGTTGGAGATATTTCTTTCGTTTACGGTAAACATCCCTATTTCTAGAAGCTTACTAGCTCACATTTAGATCCCTCAAAACAAGTTTTGAGGGATCTAGCAACGAAGGTAATGATTGGTAGAATAACTTATTAATTTGAGGCGCAAGCCTAGATTAATCTGGGAGATTTATCACACTCAAGTGAGGCAGTTAATAATGATCTGTTTGGTGCGAGTCATTTCCTCGATAGAGTATTTGACTCCACTCATTCCTAATCCTGATTTCTGATGTCCTCCAAAAGGCATCCAGTCCACTCTAAAAGCATTATGTTCGTTTATGACAAGACTCATCGTAGGAAGCTCTTTTGCTACTTTCATGCATGTGGAAATGTTTTCAGTGAAAAGACAGCTTTCAAAGATGTAAGGAGTATCATCTAATTCTTCGAGAAGGGTATCCATATCATTAAATGTGTTGATACAGACAACGGGTCCAAAGACTTCTTCACACATAAGTTTTGAACTTGCTTTAACTCCACATAAAACAGTAGGAGAGAGGAATTGTTTGTAGTTTCCGCTAACGATGTTTCCTGTTAAAAGTTTGGCCCCTTCTGCAATGGCCTCTTGGATCCATCCTTGTATACGAGTGACTTCACCGGGTCTGATAAGTGGCCCCACATCCGTATCTCTTAACGTCGCATCTTGAGTTTTTAGTTTTTTTACTTCTTCTAAAAACTTATCAGTAAAAACTTTTTCAATTTTTTTATGAATGAAAATTCTTTGAGTGGAGATACAAACTTGGCCTGCATGATAGAAAGCTCCTTTAATAAGAGCGTCTACAGACTTATTAATATCAGCATCTTCACACACAATTGCCGGAGCAATTCCACCGTGTTCAAGTCCTATGCGTGTTCCAGGAGAGAGTTTTGAGCGAAGTTCCCAGCCCACCTTGGCCGATCCAATGAAGCTTACGTAATTGATCTCTGCACTCTTAACTAAAGTTTCAATTTCTGGAATATCGCAGGGAATGATCGTGAGCGCGTAGTCAGGGAGGTTTGTTTCCCCAAATAGCTTCTTTAATTGATAGGCGTTTAGTGGTGTTCCTGGGGCAGGTTTTAAGAGAACAACGCATCCACTAGCTAAGGCACATCCTACCTGGTGAGCAAGAAGATTTAGAGGATGATTAAATGCTGAAATCGCAAGTACAGGGCCAATGGGTTCCTTAACAGTAAAAGCTATTTTACCTTGAGCGGAGCGAGACCTTTCCATCGGTATCATTTCTCCAATGATACGTGTTGCTTCCTCTGCGCACAATTTGAAAGTGAGGGCCGCTCTTTCAACTTCCACGAGTGCATCTTTGAAAGGTTTTCCTCCTTCTAATGAAATCAGGTGAGCAAAGTCATTTTTAAGATCGAGGATTCTTCGTGAGATATGCTCTAAGGCCTGGGACACTTCCAAGCGAGAAATTTTTCTAAAAAGTTTCTGATGATGGCGAACTTTTTTAAGAACAAAATTTATATCGCTCACTTGAGCCCATTGTATTTGAGCTATTTTTTCCCCAGTGTTTGGAGAAAGGAGAGGTTTATATTCTCCTTTAGAATCAGTGAAGAGAAGGGGAAAGTTTTCATTTAAATTAAACATACAGCTTGGTCCTTTAACTGACTTTGCATTAAAATAATATTCATGAAGATCATTTTCCTAAATTTTGTTGTTTTGTCGATGCTGACTGTGTCTTGCACCAAAGAGGTCAACTACTTTAAAGATGAGATGAACCAAATGATGCTAAAGAAGGACTCACGCATTGAGTTTGTTCTCGCCAATAACTTTGAAGGAAAACTCCCATCTTGTAAGGATTATAGAGGCAAATGTCTTAACGTTTTTGGTATCAAGGTAGGTCTTTTGTATTTTATTGGAGTTGAATATAGCTCCCATGAAGAGGCCAAGAAGGCGGCCATTAAGTACAGAGGATACTTTCTTAATAACTGGTTCTTTGATGATGTTACCGGAGAGCCTGCTTTGGAAGAATTAATGAAAAAATTAGAAGCCCAAAAACCTTGAAAAGTTTTTTTCAAAGAAGACGAGTCTTTCAAGCCAGATTTCTTTTAACTCAGGGTATTCTTCAAACTCATCAAGTGTTTTACGAAAGAGGACCAACCATCTTCCCAGTTCCCCGTATTTAATATCCATCATAAGATGAACGCCCATGAGATTAAGGGGAGGAGTAATAGTGTTTACATGTCTTCCTAAAAGCTGAGTTTCCCAAAAAAGAGCTATTCGTGGGATATGGGTATCGAAGTCTTCTACACGCCAAAAATGATAGGCGATGAGCACATCAGAGCGGGCCTTATCGTAAAAAGATTGAGTGACTTTTAAAATGTATTCTTCTTTAGTCATAGGGGAGCTCTTAACTTCTCGAGCTTAGAGTGAAAACTCTGAACCACATGTTTGTAACTAAAGCCTTGGTCAGCAAAGAAGGCCAAGTCTTCTTTCTCATCGAAAATAAGCTTATTAAGATTTTTAAGAATGTGACACTTTCTAGAGTGAGAAAACTCAAAAAACTTTAAAATGGCATACTGAATATAGAGCATATCGCTCACCTTGGCCTCATGGGCCGCTTCAAAAGGAAAAGGCTCAAAAAAGAAGTTTCCATTTTTCCCTTCGAAAAAAAGAATACACCCGAGGATTTCTCCCTCTTTATTGAATGTTAGTAACTGCCCTCCGATTTCTTGCCAAAAATCCAGTTGTGAAGAATCAAAAGGAAGAGATTTTGGAGCTTCACTGAGAATAGGGTACTCACCGAGTTCAATGCCGTGAACTTTATGAAGTTCCATCCATTGTTTTTTGATTTCGTTTTTCGATTCTTTCTCAAGAGTCGATAAGTAGTCTTGATAAGAACTTACAGATCTTGTCAGAGGACCGAGGTGGAAATGATCTTTTTGGCAGTAATGTTTTACATCTTCGATCTTAGATATTTCGAACGGAGTTTTATGATTAAAAAAATTAAAGGCTACGATATCTTCACGTGAAAGATACTTGGCAACAGTATCATGTATTTTTTTATTGCTTGAAATTCCGGCCTTCTGATTAAAAATTCCCATACCAATGCTTGTGCCTTTGAGCTCCCAATCAAGCTGCTTCCAGTGCTTGTGATCCTTATTCCAAAATTTAAATTTTTGAGAAAGGGTACGGCAATCAACATCTAGAAACTTGAGACAAACGTGAGCAAGACCGACGGGCATGTTATGGGTCGGCCCAAAAAAAAGAAAGTAAGTGAACATTTCTTTTTCAGGAGCAAGATCATGTTTTCTCACGAGGAGTGACCAATGAGGAATCTCTTCTTCAAGTAATACTTCAAGACTCGGAATGAACTCAGGATCAATCTCATGAATGGAATGATATTGTTGAACCATTAACATGAGATAATTGTGAATGAAATTCTTCGCAGAGTCAAAGAACTAAAGTTTGATTTCTCTTGCACAGTAAGGGCAGAGTTTCCAAAACTGAGCATCTAAAATCTTTCCACAAGCACACTCAATATTGGTTTCAAAATCATCTAATGAGTCACCTAGAACAAAAATATCTGTCCTCATTGCTCTAATGGTTAATGAGTTTGCAATAAATCCTCCTGGAACAAGAGGATCCGGTTTGAACATTGAAGGAGAAATCCTTTCATCCACTCTAATATTGACCTTGATGTCTTCTCTGGCCTCTAGATCAAAATTTGGTTGTTCAATATGATTTTGAATATTTTTTATATCATTTAAGAGTGAATCAGGATTTTTAAAATCTTTCATTTTGGACTCCAGCGCTGTTCAAGCATAGCGATGATTTCTCTAATTGAGCGATTATGTTCGTTAAACCATTTCCATGGAGGTGGTTTAATATTGTTAAATTCTCTTAGAAAGAAAATTCCTTGTGCGCCCATTTCTTCAATCGTTCTTAATGTCCATTCTACAACTTCAGGGTGTTTGGAGTAGAGAAGTTTTTGTAGAACTTCTAAAAAGTTATATTCCAGACGTCTTCCTTGTTGCTGGTGATAGGCCAGAATGTGCTTTCTGGCCCCATTAAGCGCAAAAACCAGAATCTCTGGATCAGAATTGTTGCGTAAAATATCAAGTAAAGGGGCCGCAAAAGGAGGATGAAAGCTCGCAGAGTGTTCCACTAAGCAAATAACCTTTTTTAGTTCAACAGGATTTGTTGTGGTCAATTCTTTCTCTAAGTACTTGAGTTCATTCGCATCATACCGACGTAATCCTCTTCCTCCGGCGGAAAGATCTCTTAAAATACTTTGATAGGTTTCTTCAATATTCATAGGACTATTATCTCTTGAATCACTATTGCTTGTAAAATTTAGTGAATACTAACTCTTTGTTTTCAGTGACCTAAGACCATGCTATAGTGCGCCCCATGAAGACGCTCTTAATTAACTCGATTTATCGTGCCACTGAAGGTGAAGGAATCCATATTGGAATCCCACAAATTTTTGTGCGCTTTCAAGGGTGTCATATCGGTTGTGTGAACTGTGACACTAAAGAGAGTTGGGAGTTTGATCCTAGTTATACGATGGAACTTGATGAGGTAATGGAAAAAGTGGAGGTTCTCTCCCAAGACA
>CAYWMU010000114.1:0-8423 GCA_964459395.1 uncultured Bacteriovorax sp. | reverse complement strand
GTCAAAGATTTCAGGCTGTAGACTGAAGTTACCTGTTCGTATTCTAGAGATGTCTAAGATATCATTGACAAGTCTTTCGAGACGATCGACTTGCTTTTCAATTTCTGTAGAAAACTCAATGACATCTTTTTCTGTTGCTTTTTGACGTTGGAGTTTTCGTTTTGATAACTGGGCCCTAAGTTTTAAAGAAGTGAGTGGCGTTTTTAGTTCGTGCGAAGCAATTGAGATAAATTCATCTCTTGCTCGTAAGCTCTCTTCTAAGTAGCGTTCATTGAGACTGACCTGCTCTGCTTTTTTTATAGTGTCGTTTAAGAACTTGGAGATTAGAAGAGTGCAACTTAAGCCCAGTGTTAAAATGAGAAGAGAAGTCTCAATGAGATTTTTATTTCTAGATTTGGGGTAAAAGAATATTTGAAAATTCTGATCGAAGAGGTTGACTTGTTTTTCTATCCTCGGAAGATCAACCAGAGGACGAATACTGCTGTAGATTAAACTTCTTTCTTGTGAGTTATTAATATCGAAAACTTGAAAGAAGAAACTGTCTTCGAAATCTTCCCATCCAAATCTGAAGAAGTCCTTATAAAGAAAAGGAGCAAATATAAAACCAATTAAGTTTTCTTTGGAAGGAGGTCTCTTATCATCTCGAAAGATAGGTCGTATCAGCAAGAATCCAGGCTCTGGATGAGTTAGATTTCTTTCTCGAACAAAGTTTATCTTAGAGGTCATGGTGGTTTCACCACTTAACAAGGCCGTATTGAAAGCAATTTTTCTTTGAGTTTCAGTGGATTGATCAAAGCCAATTGTGTGGGCCTGATAAGACTTAGGACCAAGATAAATTAACGGGAAATAATCTTCTTTATCTTGAAATGGCCAGATCTCATAATCAGGAATTTCTTTTCTTATTTCTTTTAAAAATTGTTGAAGCCTTGAACGAGGGACGTATCTTGTGAAACCTAGTCCTCTTATCCCTTGAAAACGAGTGAGATCTTTAAGGCTATTGTAGTATTTATAAAAATTATCGTGATTAACTTCTTCCAATGTGACAAAGAATGCTTGAGTTTGAGTTATGAGAGTTTCATAAATTTTTATGCGAGCTTCGATTCGCGAAACAGCTCTTTCTGCTTTGGAATTTAATTTGTCATTGAAGTTCTTGTTTTGGTTTTGAAAATAACTGTAAGAGAAATAAATGCTAAGAAAAAAACCAAACCCCGTAAGGCACCACTTGAGTATTTTGAATTTCATCCATGAACGTTGGCTTTTTATCATCAAACCATCCTACATTGAAAAAAAGTGTTATAAAACTTGAGATCAATGTAGGATGGTTTTTTAGATTAAAGTTTCTTAGCTAAGTCTCGTACAATATAACCTACAGCATAAGGAACAGAGTATGGTCTTTTCTTTGTAGCTTCCACGTCATGACCGAATCCTAATTTGTGCAACCATTCATGCATCATATTGGTTGTGACCAGTGCAGGCGTATTCTTATTAAAGTATTTACTGTTCATCCAAACTCTGTTCGTGTTTGGATAAGTATAACCTACGGTATTAGAGTCATTATCTGTATAAAGCTGCAATTCTAGATCCATTTCGTTATCTTTAGTGGGCTTAAGCTTTTCTGCTCCGGCTAGAATCTTATTGTAGATTTGTTTGTTAGTCAGACCATTATTATTTGCAAACTGTCGCTTTCCATTGTAGCGGTGATTAAGAACTTTATTTTTAAACTCTTCACTTGAAACAACTTGCTTAATGAGATCAGCTGCTGCATCAATCTTTTTTCTTCCGCTAGCAGTGAATTTGTAAGTTTTAATGTTGGTGTTAAATGTTATTGCTGCAGTTGGAACTCCTGCATCTTCTCCTGCCGGTTGCTCCGTAGATGTGTTTGCATCTCCTTTAAGGATATCTTCATTATCAAGGATTGCTCCGCTGCCAGGTTTAGTGTTTCTAATTTCTTCATTACTTACCTGAGCTTTCTCTTTGGAGCCGCCACCACCACCGCCGCCGCCGCCGCAAGAAATCAATAGACTTAAACTCATTAGAAACAATGTACTCTTTCTCATCATAACCTCTACCTTCCTGGTTTGAAATTAGTAGCTTCTAACTGAAAGCTATAATTAAACTTAATATGGTGTAGATGGATTATGCTAATTCGAAAAACTCTTCATCAAGAACCAATTTGGGACATCTTGTAAAAGAAATGGAATTGATCAGATGTTTTTTGTTCCAATTTTCCCTATGAAAAATAGGAATCAATGAAAAAAATAAGATGAAGAATGTGATTTAAGTAAATTAGAAAACAGACAAATTGAGTCTTCATTAAGGCAAAATGCTACATTAAAATTTTTAGAAAAACTTAGGATTGGGAAGAATGTTCGTCGTATTGCTTCACTCTCGTAGGAAGTTCTTTCATAATGGATTTATCTTTAGGAGTAAGGTCATATATCTTATAGGGGTATCGAATGACTGGCTGTGCGACGTTTCTCACAGGAGTTCCACCAGGTGTTTGGCCTCTTTCAACACCACCATGGGCGTGACCATGGAAGACGATATCTGCGAGACCATAATCAATTGCTTCTGCTAAATAGTAACTCCCTAGAAATGGATAAATCTCTCTCTTCTCACCAGTAAGTGTTTGTGCTGTAGGAGAGTAGTGAAGAAGAGCAATTTTATAATCCACATCATCTAAATTTTTTAAAGCTGTCTCAAGGTTTCGCGCTTCTTGCCTTGAGTGGCGCATGAACTCCTTCATGGCCCGTTCTCCAAAGTCACTACCGCAAGCACCCACAAAACCGCCCCCAAATCCCTTGGCCCCAGCGATACCAACTCTCGTTTCTCCGATTTTAAGAGTAATAGCATTTTGTTCGAGAACAATGATTCCTTCATCTTCCAAAATTTCAGATATTTCTGAAACCTTATCGAGATGATAATCATGATTTCCAAGCACACAAATAATAGGAATAGGGCAAGATTTTAAGTCATGTACAAGAGCATTCATTTCTTCTGGATGACCTATCTGTGTGAGGTCACCAGCAAGTAGTAATAAGTCTGCTTTATTGGCAAGGTCTGGAAGGAAAGGGGCAAAACGATTGTGAGAATTCCTATCAAAATGGAGGTCTCCCACAGCAGCGATTCTAATCATGAAATACTCTCATTGTTACCCTCGAAGGGAGTGAGTACTCTCACTCGAACATGATTGGTTACTTCGAGGTCTTCTCTGAGTTCTTGGATGACTTCGTCCACAGCTTTTAACTGCTCAGTTGTAAATACTTCTCCCTTAATATGAATAGAGTCGTTGGTGACTGTAATATTCAAGTCATGTTCAGGGATTCGTCCATCAGAAGTGAAAGCTTCCATGATTTCACCCTTCTTATAAATGGGAGAAACTTTTTTATGACTGGCCTTTGTAGATACAGAAGTAGAGGTACTAGGTTGTTCCTGACGATAAGGGTGAACGAGTGGATGGTCTATGTGAACAGGAGCTTCGTAGATGAGGCGATACAGTTTTTGAATAACTTCAAGAGGGACAGCGACATCGTTTGATGAAGCATAGAGGAGAAGAGCTAAAACTCTTCTCGGGGAGTGTCTAGATCGATGAAGAAGATAATTCCAGTTTAAATTTCCTTGTGTGAGCACGGCAAGAGCATCATGCCAGTGATGAGGGTTGTCCTCTTGATGAGCAGCTGCTTTTATAACAATAAAATCTTCAGGAGAAATAGCATTGATATGGGTGTGAAGGTAAGGAATTCTGCGGACGTGATTAATTACTTCATCATCAAAGTAGATATCGCCACTAGATTTAAAAATAATATCAACCAAGACTTCTTCCCTCCAAGCTTTATAGAGCCAGTAGGTGTCTCTCTTTTCAGTATCAAATCCTTTTTTTTCTAAAACATTGAGGAGATGGGCAGCATCATCGGGACGAACAAAAATATCGATATCATGAGTTACTCTTGGGCGGCCAAGTTCTTTGACTGCTACTCCTCCGATTAGAGCATAAGGAATTTCTGCTTCTTCAATGGCCTCTATTGCTGCTAGCAAAGTTCTGTTTAGAGTCGCAAGATCAGTGAGATTATGATCATGGTAATCACGAGCAGCTTGCTCTATGACTGTCTCACGACTTTTTTTAGGCGCCATAGTGCCCCCCCTTACTCGAGGTCTCTTTCTTCAATTTAGAGGCCATTGTATGTTTGGGAAAATTGGTCTTGTTGCGAGAAAAAATGTCTCAATATGGGGTAAATGTATTTTGCCATTCGAATCAATTCTTGCTTTAATAACTCTTTTTTTAAAGGTAGTGAGTAATGGATTTTAATACTACAGATATGATGGGCTACTTAGCTTCAATTCTTTTGATGATTTCTTTCACATTAAAAAACATAAAAACACTTCGCATTGTTAACACTTTAGGTTGTACCTGTTTTGTTATCTACGGGCTTATGCTTGCCACGGCCTGGCCCATTGTCATTACCAATGGATTTATCGTTCTTGTTAATCTTTACCACTTATCTAGGGGCCGTCTAAAAAATTGACGGCCTTGGAATCTTTTTCAAGGATGCCTCCTAAGGCACGGAACTTTGATAATATTGACTGTAAGAGGTGTCTATGAAACTTACAGTCATTTTCCTTTTAGCTTTAATCTCTTCATCTAGCTTTGCTCGCAATATCTGTGACTTAGAAGTCTCTAAAAAGTTTGGAGTAGTGGTCGTTGAGTTTAAGGAAAAGAATAAGACTCTTTCAAAAATGGCCTTTAAAGACAGTACGCCAAATGCTCTCATAGAAGAAATGTACAACTTGCAAGACATGAACCTATGCTCACATAAAATTGTTCAGGCCAAGTGCACATTAAAAATAAATCCGAATAATGGTCTCGTAACTTTTGTGCGTGGGAATAAAGATTGGGTAAGTTGGTCAAAGTCATCAATCTCTTATGCTCAAAGCTATTTACAGGAAATGAAAAGAGTTGGTTTCTGCTCTTAAGGTTGAGGGAGAGTGATAATAAAAGTCGTGCCTTGACCTAAGCTTTCTGCTTTGATCGTTCCCATATGTTTATTAATAATATGTTTAACAATTGAGAGCCCAAGGCCAGTTCCTCGTTTAGTCTCACGGGAAGGATCGACTCGGTAGAAACGTTCAAAGATTCTTTTCAGGTGATCGGGTTGAATGCCTGGCCCATCATCGGCCACTTTAATAACAATATCATTTTGAAGCTTTCTAACAGAAGTCGCGATAGTCACTTCCTGACCCGAGTACTTACAGGCATTATCAAAAAGATTTGCGCATACTTGCTCAAATAAACGTTCATGAACGTAAACTTCTTCAACTTCTAGATCGAATTTAAAATGAATCTTTTTATGAGGATAATTAGTCTTAATATCCTCAGCTACCCGATTGAGAAGAGACGGGAAATTAATGTATTTAATCTTTAGTTCAGGACGAGATTCAATGACGGATAGATCCAGAAGCTCTTTGAATAAATTCATCATACGTTCAGTATTCGAAAGAATTTTATCCACAAAGATTCGATAATCCGGCGCTAAGTTTTCTTCATTTTCCTTCAAGAGTTGCGAGTAACCCATAATAGAAGTAATTGGAGTTCTTATTTCATGACTGACATTCGCCACGAAATCGACTCTCATTTGTTCAGTTAATTTAAAGTCCGTCACATCATGAATAACGATCAAAAGCCCTGGACGTAAAAACTTGTCTTTCTGTAAAGGGGTGAAAGTAAAGTCATAGTAACGAGTTGCAATTTTAACTTCTTTCAACTTGGTAGCTTGACCAGTACTTAAGACAGATTTGGCCTTATTGAGGATAAGCGGATCATCAAAAACATGCCATAACTTAGGAGTAATTTGATTCTTTTTAAATTTAAATGAATTAGCAAAGTTAGAATTAAAAAAGAGAATGGTTTCAAAGGGATCAATCGCTAAAATCCCATCACTAATACTTTCTAAAATCGCTATGTTCTTATCGTTTTCATCTTTAATTTGTTGCAACTGAGAGGTAAGGGTTTTATCGGCTTTATTAAAGGCTTCCTCAATCTGCGCCCACTCATCCTGACGAAAAACTTGATTCAGCTGTTTTTCAAAAGGAAGTTGTTTCTGGAACTTTTCAATTTTTCCTAACAGTTTAGCGAGTGGCTGAGTAGAACGGTAAAAAAGATAGAGAAAGAGCAAATAGAAAATAATTATTAGCGGTAAGATATTATAAAGATAAATTGTGTCGAGGACTGTGGGGTCTGCTAAATGTTCGGAGAGACCTTTTCTTAGAAGGATAAAGCTCAATAGAATAGTGGGAAGAACCCCTAGAAGCGAGATTTTAATTATCTTATAAAAATAAAACCAAGGGTAAGCTAATCTATAGGGCATCTTTGAAACGATATCCAATCCCTCTGATTGTTTCAATATAATCAGAAGTTGTTGCCATCTTCTTTCTTAGACCTGCGATATGGGTGTCAATGGTTCTACCGGTAACAAAAACTTGCTCCCCTAAGATACTATTGATGAGTTGTTCACGGGTAAAAACATGGCCTGGTTTAGAAGTGAGAAGATGTAAAATTTTAAACTCAGTGCTGGTGAGATTAATCTCCTGATCACTTACATATACTTTGCACTTAGCTATTTCTATTTTCAATTCTCCAAATTCAAACGATTCCTTATTTGATGGAAGGGGATCTCTTAACTGAACTCTTACTCTGGCCTCTAGTACTTTGAGGTCAAAGGGTTTGGTTATGTAATCATTGGCCCCGGCATCAAGACCGGCCACAATATTTTCCGGTTGAGTGAGGGCTGTGATCATGATGATTGGAGTTTCTTTATATCTTTCGTAATTTTTTACCGACTTAATAAAGTCTAATCCTGAGATTTGACCAGGGAGCATCCAGTCTACAATGAAAAGATCTATCGGATGATTATTTTCGATAAACGAGACTGCGTCTTCTGCTTTATCAACTCCGATGATTTCATGGCCTTTGGATTTCAATTGGAAACTGATGAGGTCTCTGATGTCTTTTTCGTCTTCAATAACTAGGATGTTGGCTTTCATGAGGTGTTTATAACCAACTTAGTATGAATTGTCGGTTAAGATTTAGTTAAGAGTAGGGGGAGTAATCCCCCCAACTCACTAATTATTAAAGATTAGAATTAACAAAATTCCAGTTCACAATGTTCCAGAAAGCGTTAAGGAAGTTAGGACGAGCGTTACGGTAATCGATGTAATAAGCATGTTCCCAAACATCCACTGTAAGAAGGGCTTTATGACCAGCAGTCATTGGAGTCCCAGCGTTTGATGTATTAACGATTTCGAGTTCACCAGCTTTATTAGTTACTAGCCATGTCCAACCTGAACCAAAGTTACCAACTGCCGACTTAGTGAATTCTTCTTTGAACTTGTCAAAAGAACCCCATTTAGCATTGATTTTATCAGCGATGGCACCTGTTGGAATTCCGCCAGCGTTTGGAGCAAGACAGTTCCAGAAGAATGTGTGGTTCCAAACTTGAGCAGCGTTATTGAAAACTCCACCTTCAGAGTTTTTAATAATATCTTCAAGAGACATGTCTTCGTACTTTGTCCCTTTAATAAGATTATTTAAGTTTGTAACGTAAGCATTGTGGTGCTTGCTGTAGTGATAATCAAATGTCTCGCTAGACATATGAGGTTGAAGAGCATCCTTAGCATAAGGAAGTTCAGGTAATTTATGTTCCATAAAGTCCTCCAATTATAGTCAAATGTTGCGTAGTTGCTGATCTAGGTTAGTCTTACTCCTTATTCTCGTCAATATAAAGAGCCCTGTGTCATGATTGCTTAGATTGACTTTGAAATGGTTCCTAGCGAAAATTATGGCCAATGAAACATCTGATATTCTTTCTTTTCCTGTGCTCCTGTGCACATTTGACTCAATCACCTCTAAATGATGATGAGTTCCCTAGCTGGGTGTACTCGGCCTATGATTTCTGTAGTGAGACAAGCGAACTTTGTGCGACAGGTGAGGGACCTAACTTCACTAGCAGTGATAATGAGGCCCGAAGCAACTTAGCTAGCATTTTTAAAGTCCACATTAGCTCTAGCTTTAAATCTTCTATGACAGAAGATAATTCAGTCCATCAAATGGAGATGAAAGTTCGGGCCCAAGCTTCCCAATCACTTCAGTCTTCCGTCGATCAAGTCTTAGAAGCCGTTCAGATTAAGGATCGCTATCACAAAGATGGTGTTTATTATTCTTTGGCAAAGCTCGATCGATACACTGCTACTGCTATTTTAAATAACAGATTAAAAAAAATTGATGATGAGCTCAAAACCTATTGGGATAAACGTCAAAGAACACTTATTCGAAAAATGTTGAAACTAAGTGCTGAGCGGACCTCAATCGAAGAGAAACTTGCTATCCTAACCCCTGTTTTTGAGCCGGCACCTGTTAGCTATCAACAAAT
>CAYWMU010000113.1:0-8461 GCA_964459395.1 uncultured Bacteriovorax sp. | reverse complement strand
CCATGTTGAAATCTTCAGATTTTACTAAACTCTTCAATGTTTTAGAGAGTGATAAAACATGTCTTGGTGTAGCCGCAACTTTTAACCAAGAGAACCCCTTCGGCTATGGCAGAATTGTGCGATCAGAAAACGGTTTTCAAATAGTTGAAGAAAAAGATGCAACCGATGAGCAAAGAAAAATCTCAGAGGTTAACTCAGGAGTCTATATTGTTAAAACCTCTCATATAGAAGATGTTTTAGGAAAAATTAACAATGATAATAAGTCTGGTGAATTTTATCTGACTGATCTTTTTAAAGATAATTATCCGGTTCGTCCGGTACTCTTTTCTTCTGGAAATAATTTTTTTGGAGTCAATAACCTTGAACAGCTAAATTATGTTTCAGAAAATCTACTGGCCCAAAAAATCAAAGAGCTGCAATTAAATGGAGTCACTTTTTTAAGACCAGAAACGTCTTATTTAGATGCCTCTGTTGAGATTGCCGAAGGGGTAACAATCTTTCCGGGTGTGACTATTCTAGGAAATACTAAAATTGGCCCAGGCTCTGTTATTGAATCAGGTTCTTTCCTTAAGAATGCTCAGATCGAAAATGATGTTCAGGTTTTGGCCAACTCATATATTGAAGAGACTCATATCCAGAGCGCTGCAGTAATCGGCCCCATGGCACGTCTTCGTCCTCAAACAATTATTGGTAAGAAGGCGAAAATTGGAAACTTCGTCGAGATCAAGAAGTCTCACCTAAAAGATGGCGCCAAGGTCTCACACCTTAGCTATGTGGGGGATGCTGAGATAGGGGAAGAAACCAATATTGGTTGTGGGTTTATTACTTGTAATTACGATGGGGTAAATAAACACAAAACGATAATCGGGAAAAATACTTTCATCGGATCAGACTGTCAGGTGATTGCTCCTATTGAAATTGGTGATCATGCTTTCGTAGCTGCTGGATCTACTATTACTAAGTCTGTGCCAAGTGAGGCCTTTGCGATAGCTCGCGGACAGCAGCAGATAAAAGAAGGTGCTGCCAAGAGATTTTTAAAGGTGAAAAAGAGCTAGCTTGCTCAGCGTAAAAACTAGTAAGACCCTCTTCAAAATGTTAGAGTTAATGATTCTCATTACACTCGAATTGAGGGGTTACTTATGTGTGGAATCGTTGGCTACTCAGGTCCAGGAAACTCTATATTACCAGTCATAGAAGGTTTGTCTCGTTTAGAATACCGCGGATATGATTCATCTGGGATTTGCTTAAAGAATGATGAAGAGCTTTTGATATTAAAGAAAGAAGGGAAACTCGAGAATCTAAAAGCGATTATTGAAGCAGGAAACTATTATTCTCATACTGGCATTGGCCACACTCGTTGGGCCACTCATGGTAAAGTGACTAGTGAAAATGCCCACCCACATGGAAATTCGGAATTCGCCGTTGTTCACAATGGAATTATTGAAAATGCCCAAGTGCTTAAAAAAGAACTAATGGGTGAAGGTTTCGAATTTAAGTCAGAAACAGACTCCGAAGTTTTCTTAGTATTACTCACGAAGTACTTTAGAGAAACAAAGGATACTCTTAAGGCCATTGCGAAAGCCTACCAAGATATTCACGGGAACTCAGCTTTTGTTATCATCGAAAAAACTTCTGATAAACTCTACGCAGTCAAACGTTCAGCTCCACTCGTTGCTGGAATAAATTCGTTGAATCGTGAAGCTTACGTTTCTTCCGATCCTTTTGCACTCGTGGGGTTTGCACCAGATATTTACTTTCCTGAAGATGGTGTGATTTGCATGGGAGAGTCCACTGCCTCTGAAGCCAAGATGAGTTTTTTTGAATTAGATCAAACTCCTTCCAGTCGCTATAAGGCAGCTACTAATATCATGACGATGGATGCTACTAGTAAAGGTCCATATGATCATTACATGCTCAAAGAAATTCACGAGCAACCGGCCTTGATTGATAAACTTGCTGCCTATTACATTAAAAATGATGGTAGAGCCGTTCTTGATGAACTTAAGGGATTAAAACCTCAGATGTGGCATTTCACCGCTTGCGGAACTGCCTGGCATGCTGGACTAGTTATTAAGAATTATTTTGAGCAGATTAATCGTCAAAGGGCGAACGTTGAAATAGCCTCCGAGTTTCGCTATAAGAATCCTATTCTCAATGAAAATGAAATTGGAATGTTTATTTCTCAGTCAGGGGAGACGGCTGACACTCTTGCTTGTCAGGAGCTTTGCCGCGAGCAGGGGATTAAGAGTTTTTCAATCGTGAATGTTGAGGGATCAACTCTCTTTAGAAATTCTGATAAGAATTTTCCGATTCATGCAGGAATTGAGATTGGGGTGGCCTCTACTAAAGCATTTACACTGCAAGTTCTGACTGGTTACTTAATGAGCAAGGCCATGGAAGGACATTTGGATGAGCCTAAACTTTTTAATGAAGTAAAACTTCTTTCCACAAGAATTGCGGAACTTTGTGAAAATTCCGAGAAATTAATTTCGGTAGCAGAGAAAATCTACAACCAAAATGGTTTTATTTTCACAGGACGAGGGAAGTATTTCCCAATTGCATTAGAAGGGGCACTTAAGCTTAAAGAAATTGCTTACGTTCATGCAGAAGGATATGCTGCTGGAGAATTAAAGCATGGCCCTATTGCTCTTATCGATGAAAATATTGTTAACATCGCAATTGTCGGTCCTGAGCTTTATGAAAAAACAATTTCAAATATAGAAGAAGTAAAAGCTCGCCGAGGCGTGATTGTGGTTATTGGTCCTAAAGATCATTCCGACATTGAACGTTTAGCCGATGCTTATATACCTCTTGATTTTGGTGGACTGGAGGAGCTTAGCCCTCTTTACGTAAACGTGGTATTGCAATTTCTTGCTTACTATATTGCAAAACTAAAAGGAACGGACATCGATAAGCCAAGAAATTTGGCCAAGTCAGTAACGGTGGAATAATGAATCTGGACTTTCTCAATGAATCTCAAAAACAAGCGGTCCTTCAAACAGATGGGCCAATTATGCTTCTTGCCGGTGCTGGCTCTGGTAAAACCAGAACGCTAGTGGCAAGAATTCAGTATCTGCTGGAAGAGAAAAGAGTAAGTCCATTCCAAATCCTAGCTGTAACCTTTTCTAATAAAGCCGCTAGAGAAATGAGAGAGCGGCTGGCCGTTAATACTCAAATTCAAATAGGCGCTTTACAGGTCACTACCTTCCACGCTTTCTGTGCTAAGGTTTTACGTTTTGAATCTAATTACCTGGGCTTATCGAGAAACTTCACTATTTATGATGGAAGTGAATCTCAATCGATTATTAAGGCCATTATGGCCAAGAGAGGGATTAATCAAAAGGAGATGTCTCCTTATACTATTGCTGATTATATCGATAGCTTAAAAAATCTTGGTCACTACGTTGGTCAAAAAATAAATGAAGATGTTGAGAAACTACATAATGATCGTTTTATGTATGATCTCTTTCTTGAATATGAGGCAGAACTTCATCGCTCAAATGCTACTGATTTCGGAAGTCTCATTACCGGAGTTCTTAATCTTTTCAACAACTATCCTGAAGTTCTAAGAAAGTACCAAGAAAAGTTTAAGTACGTTTTAGTGGATGAGTATCAAGATACGAACCGCGCTCAATTCGAGTTGATTCAAAAACTCTCTGAAACTCACCGAAACTTATGCGTAGTAGGGGATGAAGATCAGTCCATTTATTCTTGGCGTGGCGCTGATATCAGAAACATTCTCGACTTTGAAGTAACTTATCCGGAAGCTAAGCTTATTAAGCTTGAACAAAATTACCGCTCTTCGAAGAGAATCATCGAAGCCGCCACAGAAGTCATTTCTCGCAACCTTGCCCGTAAAGGTAAGAGTATGTGGACGGATAATGATGAAGGGGATGAGATCCGCATTATTGAATGTCGCGATGATAGAGCCGAAGCGGAATTTGTGGCCAATGATATCCGCAAACTTGCTTTGAGTGGAGTGAGCTTAAAAGATATCGCTGTATTCTACCGTAACAACGCCAACTCCAGAACTATTGAGGATGCTTTAAGAAAAGAGAAGTTCCCTTATCGAGTAGTTGCTGGGATTAAATTCTACGATAGAAAAGAGATTAAAGATCTCTTGTCTTATATGAGAGTTGTCGTGAATAAAAAAGATTCATTGGCACTAACAAGAGTGATCAATACCCCTGCTCGTGGTATTGGTCCAACTTCTCTAAGAAAAATTGAAGATGAAGCCGTTAGACTAAATCTTTCTCTCTTTGAAGTTATTGAGAAAATTGCTGAAGATTATAATGAGTTTAAGCACCTCTCATTATCAGCAAAAGTTCAAAGCGCACTTTCACAATTCGTTCATCTTATTCATGAAGTTCAAGTTATGGAGGAGAATAAAGAATTACCATCTCTTTCCTATGAAAAACTTCTCCATGAGTCAGGTTATCATGATCTTTTAAGAGCGGATAAAACCTATGAAGGTGTTGCTCGGATGGATAACCTAAAAGAACTTCTAAGTGCTATCAAGCAATTTGAGGAAAGTGAGCCAGAACCTAATTTAGTAAAATATTTGGAAACGATTACCCTTGATGCAACAACTGAAGAAGAAGCTGGGAATGATTTAATTTCCCTTATGACCGTTCACGGGTCTAAAGGACTTGAATATCCTTACGTCTATGTCGTGGGTGTTGAAGAAAATGTATTCCCTTCTTATAAATCAATTGAATTGGGCCCAGTGGCCATTGAAGAAGAACGAAGACTTTTTTATGTGGCGATGACTCGTGCCATGAAACAATTAACGATAACTTTCGCCCAAGGAAGAATGCTGTGGGGAAGTCTGAAATTTAATGGACCAAGCCAGTTTATTAATGAGATCCCCCAGGATTATTATGTATGGGAAACCTATCCAAAGTCTTCTCCTAGCAGAGAATCCGGTTTTTCAAGAGAAAGATCTTGGAATGATGACTTTGATCAATCATCATCTTATGAAGACACTGATAAAGTATTTCAGGTAAAATCCTCTTTACCTAAGTCCAGCTATCCTCAAGGTAGCAAAATTAAGCACACCCTTTATGGAGAGGGGACGGTTTTAATAAGTGAGGGAAGTGGCCCAGAGGAAAAAGTGACGATTGTTTTTAGAGACGGTATTCGTAAGAAATTTATGGTTAAATTCGCACCTCTTCAGAGAGTGTGATCAAAACTTTTCAGTTATTTCAAAGGAATGATGTAATGAAGTTTAGGGTTTCAATGAAGGGGATTTTATGGACATGGTCAATCCTCATTCTCATGCTTATAGGTCTTGGTTATAATGCCTACGATAGATTAAGACCGGAAGCTTTTGTTCAATTAGCTACGGAGCAAATCCAGAAAAATATCCCTAATAGTGAACTTGTTGTGGGTTCAGTTGATTACAGCTTTTCACTCGATTTTAATATTAAGCTCAAGCAAGTAACTGTCGTACGTAACCAAACTCAGATTGCTAAGGTTGGTGAACTAGAGCTGAAAATTCCATGGTGGTTACTGGTTACTCATCGAGGAACGGCTCAGGTCAATATTGGGCAAGTTGAAATCCTCCTTTCATCAACAGATGTAAAAAAGATTGCAGGACCTGAGTCTGATGAGGGAGAGGCAACCGAAGAAGCAAAAATTGATATTGAGGTACCTTCTTATCTTTCTAATGCGCGTTTCACTCTAAGAGCAAAAGATGTAGCACTTAAAAATGAAGATGCTTCTCGAACTTACTTACAGATTTCTAAGTTGCTTGTCCGTGAGTTCGCACTAAGAAAAAATTCAGCTTTCGAAATAAAACTTCCGGTATGGTTTGAACATAATAATCAGACTTTTAGCTCAGAAATCTGGCTCTTTGGTGACCTAACTCCTGATAACGATAAATGGTCTTTCAACTATACAGGAGATTTTAGGACAAAAGATATTGAGGCCAAAGTAAGCTTTGATGACGTTGCCTTAGAGGGGTCTATCAATCTAGGTCTTCCACATTTTACCATCACATCGCAAACAAGTTTTATGATTGATAAAGAAGAAAAAGGAACGTCTCATTTTTCTCTCAATCAAGAAAGCTGGAGTCTTGATCTCGATTTTTCGGCATTGCCACTTGAATTCTTGGCCTTGTTTGAAAAAGAGATTTTTAATGATTACTTCAATAAGTTTGATGGAGATGCGCAAGGAAAAATCGTCTTGAAGCAAAAATTCTCTGAGGATAACTTTCTTTTGGAAGGCAATCTAACCTTCCCCGGTAAGTTTAGTTTCGCTGAAGTTCAGCAAGAAGGAACTTGGAACTTAACCTTTGATAATAATCTGTGGGTCAATCGTTTTGAAAACGATTTCATCAAGTTTAGTCGTGAAAACTTGATCGCTTTTAATGAGTCGGAATTTTTAGAAGTCAGAGAAACTTTCGAGTTTAGAAATATGTCCTTCACAGATGTTTTTAAGATAATCCCTCAGCTCGATAAGGTAAGTAAGAGCGAGGTACCAGAACAAAAGTCGGTCTTACTTCAAAATATCACCAGAGAAGAAGATTCTTTTAATGGGCAATTTGAACTATCAAGTAACCATCATGCTTTCAACTATTCGGGGCAATTTAGTGATGGTAAACAGTCGGTGAACTTCCAGCTGGTCCATGATGTGGATTATTCCTTAGATGTTAAAATTCAGTCGTTTAAAATGGTCGGCGGCTTCGATTTTTTCGCCCCTTGGATAACTGGTGAAGGAATGCTAAATTTAGAATTTAGTGGCAGAGATTTAAATCAGTTTCCTCTGGAGTCCTGGAAGTTAGTCGGTACGATTGAAGGGGAAAAATTAGAAGGTTTAATTCCATCTTATTTAGCAAACATTTGGCGTGAGTTTCAACGAACTCCAGTGAAGCAAGAGCTTAATTTATTTGTTAACCCTAAAAGCTCTCAGTTAAAACTTGTTGATCGAGATGATAATGCAACTTTAAATATTACATTAAATAGAGACTTGAGCGCTGAATCGACGGCGAGTTTAGTTTTCCCTCCGAAATCTAAGAAGAAAAAAGAAGTTAAAAAGATTTCGTTAGGTTTTTTGAAGAAGGATAGTTAATGAGCACATATAGTCCGATAATTTGGAAAGAGAATAAGCTTTTTCTTCTTGATCAAAGACTTCTTCCTCATGAAGAGAATTTTGTAGAAGTAAATTCTTTAAGTGCGTGTGCTACGGCCATCACAGATATGGTTGTTCGTGGAGCACCTTGTATTGGATTTTCTGCCATCTACGGTATGGCCCTTTGGGTACAATCGCAAAATGACTTTACTGTCGATTCTATCGACTCTGCAAGTGATCAATTAATTGCAGCACGTCCCACAGCTGTCAATCTGGCGTTTGAAGTCAATCGTTGCCGTAAAATCTTAAAAGACCTAGTAACTTCAGGGGCTACGAAAAAAGAGCTTTTCTCTGCCATGGTAAAATTTGGCGATGAACAAATCTTGGAGTCAGAAAAGAAGAATACGAGCATGGGACAATTTGCTCTTAACGATTTAAAAGAAAGAGTTAAAAAAGATAAATGGAATTTGATGACCCATTGTAATACCGGGTTTCTTGCATGCGGAAGTTTAGGAACAGCTCTAGGGGTAATTTCCCTCGCGCATCGTGAAGGCCGTGTTGAGCATATTTATGCAGATGAAACACGCCCTTATTTGCAAGGTAGTAGGCTGACTGCTTTTGAACTATCAAAAGAAAATATACCTTATAGTATTGTAGTCGAAGGGGCAGCTTCTTACTTGATGGCCAATGGAAAGATTGACGCTATATTTGTGGGTGCTGACCGTATAGCTAAAAATGGTGATACGGCCAATAAAGTAGGGACTTCAACACTATCTATTGTGGCAAAGCACTATGGGGTGCCTTTCTACGTTGTGGCCCCAATTAGCTCATTCGATTTAAATACTGCTAATGGAAATGATATTGAAATTGAAATGCGTCCCAAAGAAGAAATCACGCAAATTAAAGGCGTGCAAATTGCACCTTTAGATGCGCAGGTTGTAAACCCGAGCTTTGATGTAACAGATCATAAATTTATTACGGGTATTGTTTGTGAAAAAGGATTTATTGATCCAAGTATCCCAGGTGAAGTGGAAAGGGTTGTTAACTTATGAGTGAACTACGGGCCTCAATTGATATAGGTTCTAATAGTATTCTTCTATTAATTGCCGAAATTAATGCCGAAGGAAAAGTTGTTGAGAAAGAAAAGCTCTTTCATGTGACGGGTCTAGGTAAGGGTGTAGATAAGACTGGTGAGTTTTCAGAAGAATCAATGACTCTTACTTATCAAGCTCTCATTTCTTTTGTGAAGGCCTGTAAGAACTACAACATTGCGGCCAATTCAATCATTGCCACTGCGACAGAAGCGGCTAGAGTTGCTAAAAATGCCAATGCATTCTTTGATAAAGTGAGAAAAGATACTGGGCTGAATGTTCATATCATATCTGCTGCA
>CAYWMU010000112.1:0-8644 GCA_964459395.1 uncultured Bacteriovorax sp. | reverse complement strand
TCGCCACCATTGTCGATAAAAGACCGATGGCGATCATTGTCTGGATACTCTCTACCCCATAATAAGAAATGATCTGTAATGCAAGTTCGCCCCAGGCAATACCCAAAATTAAAGTGCCTAATAAAAAAATCATTTTCCTAACTGATTCTTTGTTTTTGAAAGCAACAAGGCAAAGTGTTCTTAAAGCAAGCCCTACAACAAGAAGTAAAACCGGAAAAGGTCTATAGAGGGTATTGGCGTAGAATCCATCAAGAACAAATATAATCAGAGCGAGAAAGAATAAATGTGCAAAAAGTCCTGAAATGGACCTCCGATATATTTCTCTATTAAGTAATTCTCGAAGATTATTCATAAAAAAAAGAGGGCCTAAAAGGCCCTCATACCTGATTTAATTTTTAGTAAGATCTTTCAAGACGAGCAATTCTGTCTTCTAAACTTGGGTGAGTTGAAAGAAAACTCATGAATCCTTTACGAGAAGAAATTTTCATGGCCTTGAAGTTTTCTTGAGAATCATCGACCATCTCAAACTTCTGCTGAAGACGCTTAAGGGCCGCGATCATTTTCTGCTTACCAGCGTACTGAGCTCCCCCCTTATCAGCGCGGAATTCTCTAATACGGCTGAAATAGGCAACCACAAACATACCTAAGAAAGAGAACAGAACCTCACATACCATCACAATAATGTGATACATAAAACCGGCCTGAACAGGTCTATCATCATCTCGATCTCCTTGCATGGCCTGAGAGATAGCAAAGGCTGCAATTCGAGCAAAGAACATAACAAAAGCGTTCACTACACCTTGGATGAGGGCCATCGTTACCATGTCCCCATTGGCCACGTGAGCAATCTCGTGTGCAAGAACCCCTTCAACTTCATCAGCATCCATTTGCTGAAGAAGACCAGAAGAAACTGCAACAAGAGAATTGTTTTTTGAAGGACCAGTAGCAAAGGCATTAACTTCAGGAGATTGATAAATCCCCACCTCTGGCATCTTAGATAACCCTGCTTGACGTGCCAATGTGTGAACCTTTCTAACGAGGTCCCCATACTGCCCTTTTTCATCGATAATTTGAACTTTCATCATGGTCTTTGCCATGAACTTTGAAAGAAGAAGCGAGATTCCTGAACCTACAACCCCCCATACTAAACAGAAAACCATTAACGCACGATAATCAATACCGGTAGCTGTTAAGTAGTGATTCACTCCTAAGAGAGAGAGAACAATGGAGACTGAGACCAGGACTAAAATGTTTGTTAAAACAAACAAGAAAATACGTTTAACCATATAATTTCCTTTAATTAATATCGATTTTAAAGTTAATGCTTCTTTCTGTCATGTCAAGATTAGGAGGGTGCAACTTGAATAGAAAAAAAACATATTATTTAATTTATTAGAGGGTTAAATGGCGCGTTGTGCAAGAGCAAATAAGTTGTCTGCTTGTAGTCGAGTTGTTATCTTAAGTTTTTAGATAATGAAGAGGAATCAAGATGAAAGTATGGAAATTATTGAGCTTGTCTTTTTTGGTCTGTTTTAATTCTTGGGCCATCACACAAACTGAATTCGAAGAAACATTATATTACCAATACCAAGAAAGAATTCTTTCTTCTAATAAAAGTGCTCCTCACGCGGCTTTCGCTCCTTTTGAACAATCTCTCTATGTAGATGCCTTATGGGATTTAGTGGAAGAAGAAGAGCCAAAGGCCCTTTCCGTACTCAGTAACCTTGATATGGTTCATTATGAGCTGGCACAAAGGCTAAGAATTGGAATTTTACAAATTCAGGCCAAAGTTAAAACCACTCTCTCTGAAGAGCTTGTTGAAGAAATCTCTAATCACCTTCTTCTCCCTGAGCCTGAGTCTAAAATCGTTTATCTTATTGCTTCATATGAAGAGCTTCTTTACAACGCAGGTTTAGAAAACCTGATAGGTCTAGCCTCTCAACACGAAGAGTATTTCAATGTTAATACTCAGTTCATTAGAAATGAGATGGACACCACTAAACTGGCCTTTGACCTCTTTTATAACTCTCCAAATATTAGAGATTATCAGAATGGTAAATATGAAGGTGGCGTTAAACTTTTCATGTTCTGCCGTAAGAATAGAGACTATCCATGTATGTTCGCTCTTCGTGATGTGAACGATGAAATTGTTAGAAACGATGACGGCAGTATCTGGACTCAAAGATCTCTTGCTCAATCGGCCAGAAAGCTTCCTTACAATGTGAGAAATGGTGCGACTCCAGCAGGAGTTTGGACCATTGATGGAGTCATGCCTTACGCGGACCAGACCATCTCTTTTGGGCGCTTCCGTCGAATGATCATGACATTCATTCCTAAATCAAATAACGAAACACGACTAAAGTCCCTTCTTCCTTCAAGTTCACATGATCAAGACTGGTGGAAACAAACTGTTGTTGCTCGTGATGTAGGGAGAAACCTCTTTAGAATTCATGGTACTGGAAAAACTAACCCTGATCCGAAGTCTACTTTTTATCCTTTCCGCCAAACTTCGGGATGTATTTCTCAGAGAGAAAATGTACATAATGGGCACGATTGGAAAGATCAAAGAAAGCTTTTAGATCGCATCATGATTGCACAGGGTAATAGGCCTATTTACGCTAATGAAACAAAGATTAAAGGTATTCTTTATTTCATTGAAATTGATAACAAGAATGCTCCTGTTGAAAAATCTGATTTAGCAAGACTCGGAATTGAATAATTGATCACGCAAAATTTAAATCATTATGAATTACTTGACTCTGGCCTTGGTCGAAAGATTGAGATCATCGCCGGAGTTAAAGTCATTCGTCCTTCCCCTCAGGCCATCTGGAAACCTCTTCTTAACGAAAGTAAGTGGAAGGATTTCAATAGCGAGTGCGTGAGAACAAAGGACGGAGGTGGAAAGTGGGTTCACAAAGAAGAGCCAATAAGTAACCTCTATCTCCCCTTCCAAATTGATGGAAAGGAATTAAAGTTTAAGCTTAAATTCACCTCATTTGGTCATTGCGGAATCTTTTTCGAACAGATCCCTGTCTGGCAGTGGCTCTACGAAGAAGTTAAATTCCTTAAGCAAAAACTAGGTCGTGCACCTAAAGTTATTAATCTTTTTGGATACACAGGCTGCGCCTCACTCGTAATGGCCGCTGCAGGTGCAGAAGTTTTTCATGTTGATTCTGCTAAGGGTGTTCTTAATTGGGGCAAAGAATCTCAAGAACTCTCAAAAATCCCTCAACAAAGTATCCGTTGGGTTCATGAAGACGCTCAAAACTTTTTAAAGCATTCTTTTAATAAGGGTTTTACCTATGATGGGATCCTTGCAGATCCTCCTAGCTGGGGTCACGGTGTAAAAAAAGAAGTTTGGGAGTTTGATAAACATATTCACCTGCTAGTCGATATGCTTCTCTCTGTTCTTCATAAAGAGAACTCATTTCTCTTCCTCTCAAGTCACACTCACGGTGTGCAAGTTGAGGCCTTAAGAAATATTATCTATGATCGTCGTTGGAAAACTATTGATGGAGGAGAACTAGGTGTTAAACACCAAAATGATCCTCGTATTCTTCCAGCGGGAATCTTTGCTGCAGCTAAGAGTTATTCCCGCTAGTCTGACGAAACCATTCTCCTAACATCACGGCCGTGGCATTTGAGACATTGAGACTCTCAACCATGCCGGTTCCTGGAATCTGGATAAAGTTACTTATTTTTTTAAGCATTTTCTGGCTCAATCCTTCACCTTCAGCACCAAAGAAGAGAACGGATCGCTCGGCGAAAGTGGTCTCATAGAGACTTTTACCTTCATGAGACGAAGTAGCAAAAACATCGAACTTATTTTTTTGGACTAAATCAAAAAACTCATTCCAATTATCTAAGTGATAAGTGTAAGGCCCCTCTGCTCCGCCTTCAGCAGTTCTTTGTGCTGCCGCTGATAAGGCCACAGGAACTTTGGCCTCATAAACAATGGCCTTTACTCCAAAATGAGCACAGCTTCTCATAATGGCCCCTAAATTATGGGGATTCTCTACACCCTCTAGAGCAACTATAAGACCGTTATCTTTTAAGACTTCACTGAGATCAGGTTGAGCTCTCTTCTTACAAACAAGAGCAATACCCTCATGATGAGTTGTTTTCGCAATAGTTTCTAACTCTTCTGCACTCACAATATGGTAGGCAAGCTTATTATCCACACAATGACGAACGAGTGGACGAAAATCAAAAACACCTTCTTGAGTTATATAAAGGCGAACAAGATCATCTGGACGATGTTTAAAGAAAGATAAACAAGCGTGACGTCCATAAAGCTTGGTTTCCTGGTTTTTTTTCTTATGTTTCATAATCGCCTTTTAACATGTCACTCTTTTAGTGTATAGACAGGTTATGACAACTTACACGGTTTATCTTGCCATTCATCAATTTGAACATGAGCTGATTAAAGAACTAGGCCTCAAAGGCATAAAAATCGCAGACAAGAAAGATCGTCTCATCTTAGTTAAAGGCGACACTCCTCCCATGATCTGGGCCCAAATGACGGCCTTTAAGGCACAATTTATGGAGATTAACTCCATAAATGATGGGGCCAAGAAATTAAAAGAACATGGTAGAAACTGGGGACTCTTCACTGTAGATTTTCATCGTCGTGCTCAACTCATTCAGGATAATCTACCAAAAATAAAAAAAAGAGTTTTAAAATTCCAAGACGAATTACCTACTCTCCCAATGGGCTTTTGGACACTTTGGGAACAGAATAAAATTCTCTTCTCTCCCCATACCTCCTCTCCATTTGCATTAGGGGAAATGGATTTTGATGAAGACAAGGTCATGCCACCTTCTCGTGCTTACCTGAAACTATGGGAATTCTTCACCGTTTATTCTCCTCAAACTGATGTTTCGGGAGTGGCCATAGACGTTGGGTCTTGCCCAGGTGGGTGGACTTGGGTTCTACGAACCATGGGTTTTGATAAAATTATCTCTGTTGATAAGGCCCCTATTGAAAAAAGAATCTTTGACTTAGGTAATATTGAGTTCCGCCAAGAATCGGCATTTGGACTTAATCCGGAAGAGTTCCCTGAGATCCAATGGTTCTGTTCAGATATCATTTGTTATCCAGAGAGACTCTTAAATCTTGTGAAACGTTTTAGAGACTCAGGAAAAGTTCGAAACTTTGTTTGTACCATTAAATATCAATCAGAAACTGATTGGGAAAATACTTTGAAGTTCTTAGAAATTCCTGGCTCACAGATTGTTCATCTTCATCACAATAAGCATGAAGTGACTTGGTTTTTGAAGGAAGATAAATCATGAATTATTTTAAACGAGAAACTCCTGTCCGCTTAAAACTTATTCGTGATGTAACTAAACATATTAAACGTGGGAATCCTTGGATCTTTTCAGATGCTATTGAGAAAGCAAAGGGCCCTAACGGACATCTGGCCATTCTTACAAACCATAAGAAAGAAATTGTGGCCCACGGAATTTTTGCCTCGAATATCAATCTCACTTTTAGAGTTCTCTCTATAGGAGAAAAGCGTTTTACGGATCAAGACGTTGAATCAAGAATTGATATGGCCATTAAGAATAAAATTCATCTTTTAAGTGAGAGCAACAAATGCTTTCGTGTTCTCAATGGCGAAGGCGATGATCTTCCAGGAGTTGTTGCTGACTACTACGATGGTGTTCTTGTTTTAAAACTTGATGGAGAGGCCTGTGAAGCCTTTTGGAATAAAGAGGCCCTGGCCGAGTATTTCTACAATCAACAGCTCCTAAAAGTTAATTGCGTTTATTGCAAAAGAAAGAACAAATACGAAGATAAGGGAGAAATTCTCAAAGGGAAACATCCCGACCTAAGCGCTGTTCGCTTTATGGAACATGGAGCGATCTTTGAAACAAACATCATCGATGCGGCCAAAACCGGCTTCTTTCTCGACCAAAGAGAGAATCGTCGTTTCATCCAAGATATCTCTAAGGGCAAAAGCCTTCTCAATCTTTTTGGTTATACCGGTGGGTTTTCAGTATTTGCCGGTCTTGGAGGAGCACATAAAGTAACAACAGTAGATATCGCACCCCATGCTATTCTTGCTGCCCAGAAGAACTGGGAACTCAATGGGTTGAAACCAGAGTTACATGAGGCCATATGTGAAGATGCTTTTAGTTGGGTAAAGACGGCCCTGGAAAAGAAACAACTTTTTGACATCGTCATCACCGATCCCCCAAGTTTTGCCCCTAATCAGAAGGCCGTAGATAATGCCAAAGAGGCCTATATAAAAATTTTTTCTGATTCTATTAAACTCGTAAAAGATGAAGGGCACTTTATCGCTTCCTCTTGTTCAGGTCATATTGGACTTGAAGCCTTTATCGATATTGTCAGCGAAGCCTTAAGTCGTGCCAGAAGACGTGGGAAGGTTCTCCTCATAAAAGGGCAGCCTGAAGATCACCCCTATCCGCTAGCACTCCAAGAGATGCGGTATTTAAAGTTTGTGTACTTGCAAGTTTTTAAGGACTAACTCGAACCTGGGCCTTTGAAATACCTTTTGAGATTAACCACATTCCAACAAACCCCACTACCCAAGAAGCAGTGTAACCAATTGAGACGTAATCTGTTTCAGGTAGAATCATAAAGGCCATCCAAAGGATAGCAGGAAGAAGAGCGAAAGTTCCTGCAGTTTTTTGCATAAACCAAAAACGCTCAAAACGATTGAGAACTAACGATAAAGATAGAATTCCACAGAGGAAGAGAAAGAGCCCACAAAAAAGAGCACAGGCCCAAGGCCCAATGACCCAAAAGAGATGTGAGATACCATGACCAGAGGGAAGACCGAATCCAAATTGAGGGCACACGATAAGTGAAAGAGCAAAACCCACTAGGAGAGCACTAAAGGCCCTAGAGTAGATACTTTTCTGATGAAACTCGCAACGTGCGATAGCAAGAGTTGTGCTCTTAATATCAGCTGGAATAAGTTCCTTTTCTTTCATTTTGAATCCTTAAACTTCTTGGCCAATGAGCCAATTCCTCTAGATAAACGTTTCCGAAGGCCCGTTTGTGACAGGCCCCACTCTTTTTCTAAATCCTGGTAGTTAAATCCTTGAAAGTAGATTCGCTCAATAAGAACTTTGTCCTGAGCGGGCAGCTCAGATAAAGCATCATCGAGAAGGGCGCGAAGCTCCTCAGTATCATCAGCTTCTTCTTGTAGAGTAACGTTTTTTTGTGATCGGTAATCATCAATAATAAGATGACGGAGAATAACAAACATCCAAGGAAGAACAGGCTGTCCTTGATAGAGATGTTTCTTTGTATGCAGATGTAGCCAAAACTGCTGAAAGCAGTCCTCGTGTCTTGTATGAGGGACTCTTTTTCTAATAAAGGTCCAAATACTTCCCGAGGTCATTTCATAAAGAGCGCAAAAAGCGACTTCATCACCTTCTTGATATCTACGGAAGAGAACGTTTAATTCAGATTGCATAAACGTTTATAGTTTTGAAAAAGAAGGGCCTTTAATAAGGCTAAATCCATCCCGATTTGCTCACTAGCACGCAAATAGACATCATAGATATCTAAATGCTTTTGAGCATCTGTTTCTAAAAGGACCATCTTGATATCCAACTCTCTAACCAGCTCTCTTATGGACTGAGAATTATCAAGAGAGATACCAAAGGAAAAATAAACATGGGGATGAAGCTTGATAATAGACTGAACTAATTCTAGATTTCCTCTGAAATCATGAAAAACCCAAGGCATCTCGGGTCTGCGGTCCTTTAGGATTTCTAGAATATCCGAACCGCTCCGAACACTATGAATAATAAGAGGAAGCTTTTCATTTTCTGACAAATCGATATGCCACTTAAAGAGTTCTTTTTGTAATTCAAAGGTCTCTTTATAAACACGATCCAATCCGGTTTCCCCGATCGCAAATAATTTTTTGGAAGCACAAAGATCTAAAATCTTCTGTTTGAAAGTGTCTATTTCTTCTTGAGTATAGTCTAAAGTCCACCAAGGATGGATTCCGGCCGAAAAAGTTCCCTCCTGTACAGAACCCAAGAGATCTTTTTCAGATAGAGATTTGATAGTGACGATGTTCTGGTCGGCTTCATAGCTGAACTGACCATGAGAGTGAATATCGATATATAGCATAGGACCTTCTTTTAGATATTAAACCACTCTTATATTCACGCGTCTAGTTTTGCTTATTCCAAGTTTTTTGCTATCTTAGATTCACCTATTAAAGGAGTCCAATATGACATTCATTTCACCAGAGTTAGAAAAATATTGCATTGAACATTCAACTCAACCAGGCGCAGTGGCCAAAGAACTCGAGGTCTATACTCGCAAAGAAGTTCATGGCTCTCAGATGCTCATAGGAGAAATGGAAGGTGCTATTTTAAAACTTCTCATCAAAATGAGTCATGCAAAAAAAATTGTAGAGTTTGGGACTTTCACTGGTTACTCTGCTCTTATTATGGCCGAAGCACTACCGGATGAAGGTAAAATCTATACTGTCGATATAAACCCTGAAACAACTAAACTTGCGCGATCCTATTGGAAGAAAGCTAATCTAAGTCACAAAATAGAACAGATTCTAAAACCGGGGCTTGAAGCATTACATGATTTAACTGAAACTTACGATTTAATCTTTATTGAGGCTGATAAACGAAGCTC
>CAYWMU010000111.1:0-8659 GCA_964459395.1 uncultured Bacteriovorax sp. | reverse complement strand
GGCCCTAACTTTGGCGTCGTTATCAAAATAAATGTAAATATCACGTTCTCGACTCGAAGCTTTTTCATCACTAATTGTCAGCCTGTCGTGAGGTTCATTCCCCTTCATCCAAGTTTTAATTCTTTCGGACCAGAAATCGAGAGTCTCATTATCATACCCACTAGTGTATAACTCGCTATCACCATGAAGTCTGATATAAATGAAATCAGCCGTTATATCTTCTAAATAGGGCCATTTGCCAGCAGTATCAGCAAAGACTATGGCGACATTATATTTTTTTAATAGTTCAACAAACCAAGGATTAAGAAAACTATTATTTCTTACTTCAATGGCATGTCTTATTTTTAAATTTTGTTCATAAATATTATATTTCCTATCGAGAGATAATGTAGATCGCTTTGCAAGTATTGAAGCTTCTTTAAAGTCTTTTGGTAGTAGTTTTAGAAAGGTTTCAAATCGTTCCGGTTTAAATTCCATACTTGGAGGAAATTGCCATAGAATTGGGCCAAGCTTTTCTTTCAGAGAGAGAATTCCACTTGCAAAGAAATTTGCCATAGGAACCTCAATATCTTTTAACCTTTTGACATGAGTAATATATCGATTAGCTTTTACAGAAAATACAAAATGCGGAGGTGTTAAATCATACCACCGTTGAAAGCTAGTAGGTTTATGTAGCGAGTAGAAAGTACTATTAATTTCTATGGTAGGAAGTTGTCTGCTAGCAAATTCTAGCTCATGTCTTGCTGGTAAATCTTCAGGGTAAAAAGTCCCTCTCCATCCTTTATAATTCCAACCAGAAATTCCTACTTCTATATTACTCATAAGAAACAAGTTAGCAGATTGACCGATGATTTGAGAGGAGCGATGAATTTAAAGAAGATCACTTAGGAAAAAAAGAGGAGTCGAAAGACTCCTCATTATTGCGTTAAATTATTTAACAAATTTTAATGTCATGCGATCACTCTCACCAATCGACTGATATTTTGCTTTGTCTTTTTCTCCACCACGAAGTGAAGGAGGAAGTGACCATACACCATTGGGATGCTTCGTTGTATCTTTAGGATTAGCATTGATTTCTGATTTAGCGGCTAACTTGAAACCTGCTTTCTGAGCAATTCGAATGATTTCTTTTTCATGCATATATCCGCTCTTAGGATTAAATTTATGCTTAGGGTTTGCTCTATGTTCAACAACGCCTAGCACTCCACCAGGTTTAAGAACTTTATGAAACTTCTTAAATGCGTTTTCAATGTTTGAAGCAGGTAGCCAGTTGTGAGTGTTTCTAAAAGTAAGAACCATATCAGCAGAGTTATCTGCTCCTAAATCAATCTTTGTACCTGGTTGGAAAACTGCTTTTTTTGCCTTCTTCTCTAGATGTGGATATTTTGCAAACCATGCTTTGCGAGGAGTGGTATAGCCTCTTGGATCTGTCTCAGGCTCTGCCATGATGTACTGTCCTTTCTCATAGAGAAAAGGTGCAAGAATTTCAGTATACCATCCACGAGAAGGAGAAACTTCTATGACAGTCATGTTTGGTTTAACCCCGAAAAATTCTAAGGTCTCTACCGGATGACGGTATTGATCTCTAAGTGTATTTTCAGGTGTTCTTAATGAACTTGTGGCCGCTTCTTCAAGAGTCTTTGGCATTTTTTTACCAATGTTTGAGCAGCCGACAAGCGAGAGAAGGAGAGTCGCGGATAAAAGTAACTTCATGGTTAAATCCCTTTTGCTGAAATTTTTTGATGTGAATAATATAACATCTTACTAGAGTATGAGGACATTTTTTAAAAAGGCGATCCTTTTAATTGGGTACTGAAAGAGCCTTTTGCAAAAAATACTAAGAGGGTAGATACTGTTACTATCTATATTCGCGGAGGAATTATGGATTTCTTTCAGGAAGCACCTAAGTTTGGTCACCCTTTTCAGGATGATAAATCTCTTCAGTCTTTACTGCGTCGACTTCTCCCAGAGAAGTATCATGCCGAAGTTGAGAAAGACCTTCTTCGTTTTGGAAGTCGAGTTTTAAATGAGATGGAACCTCTAAGTGCAGAGGCTGAAAGAATAACTCCCGTGCATATCCCTTATGATCCTTGGGGAAAAAGAGTTGATGAAATAAAAGTATCAGATTCTTGGAATCGGTTGCATGAGATCGCTGCAGAAGAAGGTATAGTCGCTACTGGTTATGAAAGAGCTCAGGAAGAATATTCTCGTCTGTATCAATTTTCAAAACTCTATTTATATCATCCTTCATCTGCGATTTACTCTTGTCCTTTGGCAATGACCGATGGAGCAGCACGCCTTCTTGAACTTTTCGGAACCGAAGAAATGAAAGAGCGTGCATTTAAATTTCTAACCTCACGTGACCCTGAAACTTTTTGGACTTCAGGGCAATGGATGACTGAGAGGACGGGCGGCTCTGATGTTAGTGGAACTTCGACTATCGCTAAGAAAGAGGGGGATCAATATAGACTTTACGGTGTAAAGTGGTTCACTTCTGCTACTACTTCTCAGATGGCCATGACTCTTGCTCGAATTGAAGGAGAGGACAAATTGTCGCTCTTTTATTTAGAGCTTAGAAATAAAGAAGGCGAATTACAAAATATTCAGATTAACAGACTGAAGGATAAGTTAGGCACTAAGGCTTTACCTACTGCTGAATTAACATTAACAGGGACTCCCGCTACTCTTGTTGGAGAACCAGGTAAAGGTATCAAAACAATCTCTACTCTTTTTAATATTACCCGTTTGTACAATGCTTGCTGTGCTGTTGGCTATATGAGAAGAGGTTTAGCTCTAAGTATAGATTATTCAAAAAAGAGAGTTGCTTTCGGTAGACCTATTATAGAACATGGTCTTCATGTGCAAAACTTAAGTGAACTTCAGATTATTTTTGAGGCCAGTATGCAAATGACTTTTCATAGTGCTGTACTTCTAGGAAAAGTCGAATTAAATAAGGCCACAGAAGTAGAAGCTGGTGTTCTAAGACTTCTTATTCCTTTGGTTAAACTCTATACGGCTAAAGTAGGTGTTCATATTTCTTCTGAGGTAATAGAATCATTTGGTGGTGCAGGCTATATTGAAGATACAGGATTACCGCAAATTTTAAGAAATGCTCATGTCCTCTCAATCTGGGAAGGAACCACGAATGTTTTATCACTTGATGCTCTTAGGGCCATTAATAAGGAAAATGCAGGTCTTTCTTTTGCCCTTGATGTTAAAGAGAGGATGTCCAAAATTAATGATCCGGACCTCGTTGAAAGTAGGGTTGAGGTGTTAAACAGTTTGAAGAAAGCGATCACTCACTTGCAGAGTGCAAATGATGTAGAAAATTTAAACTCAGAAGCAAGATATCTTGCGATGAACTTATCAAGGATTTACTGTGCAAGCTTATTATTGGAGCATGCAGAGTGGGAGAAGACGAATCGTTCTAAACTTGTAGCTAATCGATATGTGAAGATGGGTCTTTATCAAGATTTCAAATCAAGTAATCAGCTTCGTGATGAAAACTTATCCATCATACTTCAGAATGAGTAAATCTCTATGATCTATCTTTTATCGCTATTAATCTTGAGTGCCTGCGCTCATTCGGATGTTATCTATAAAAGAAAGGATTGGCAGAGCCGTTGGGCAGATGATGATAGGAACTGCAGAGATACCAGAGCAGAAATACTTATCAAGAGAAGTTTAGTCCCTGTAACTTTTAGCGATGATAAAAAGTGTCGTGTTCGTTTCGGCGAGTGGAAAGACTTCTATTATCCAGAAACCTTAAAAGATGCAAAACTCATCGACATAGATCACTTAGTTCCACTTTATGAAGCTCATAAAAGTGGGGGAAGCTCTTGGAGTAAACTTAGAAGAAAAGAGTTTGCTAACGATCCAGACAACCTGGTGATCACCAGTAGAAACACTAACCGACAAAAGGGCGCCAATACTCTCAAGACTTGGCTCCCTATGAATATCAATTATGCCTGCCGCTACTACCATCGATGGATGAGCATCAAAAAGAAGTATGATCTTAAAATTAGTGAAGAAGAAATCAACTCCTTAGATCTTAGTAAATGCATAGATAAAGAAATTAACTCACTGTAAAAACAAAAGATCTGATACTTTTTTTTAATGACCGACTTTTTTAGTGTTATAATATTCAAAATTCTTTCTGAATGGCCGTGGAACGTATGTTGAAGCTGCACGTGTATTGAAGAACCATCTCAGAGTTTTTCCGTTATGGATAGTCACTGTGAAAGAGCAGTCTGAAATCAATTTAAATTATTTTAATTACGAGTGGCAGGGTGGTCCTTCTTGGGCCGTATTTATTTCCTGCACGTTCTTAGTACGCCTTGAATCATCTTGGGGGGGATGCTATTGAGGTGCCTAGAATCATATGCCCATCACATAGTCAGGACAAAGTTAACTTTGTCCTGACTTCCTCTAAAAAACTTAACGTACGCCTCTTCTTGTGAATGCTCGATAAGAGAAATTTACTTCACTCGTACTGAATCGAGTTTTGACTATACCAGAATCTTCAAGGTTTCTAACATGTAGAGGGAGACGATAGTACATTGTACTTTTTACTAAGAAACAATGTTCTGAACCATTTCTATTATTTCGGTAATGACGATAGGTCGTAACAGGACATGCTCTTCTAGATCTTATAAAAATATCAGTCCACTCTTTGAAGTGACGAGGTATACTTGCATACTTTCTATCGAAAACATGTTCTACATCTCTTCCATACTCCCTAACAAATGCGTAAGGGGCCACGTGGAACCACCAATTGAAACGATAGGCCCTGATATAAGTGTTCGTGAAAAATAAAAATGATTTCATTGAGTAGAGGTTATGCTTTCGCCACTCCTCATAAGACCAGACGTGGGCCCTGTCTGAACATTCAGTGTTTTGCTTATAGCTACGATTCATTCCATTCCAAATTTTCATAGCTGTGTTCCAGTTAGGAATGACCGTAGGAACCATTTTTTCAGGTGAAGATTCATCCATTACCAAATCTTCTTCTTGTGGCATTTCTTCTCGAGGAAGTGAAGTAATGGAGAGAAGAGTAAACCTATCATCTAACTCTATCTCTACATATTCACCTATTAACTCATTGGCATTCTTAACATAGAACGAATCATCAGCAGGAATGAAAGCTACTCTACCATTTTGAAGCTTTAAGATATGCTCTTCATCCCCTTGACCAAGATCTACCGAGTGAATGACATCACGAAATTTTTCTGCAAAAGCAATGTTACTAAACATAAGAATGAGAAAAAATAGACTGAATTTATACATTGATAAGCCCTCCTGTTAACCAAACCATAAGTTAAAAAATGAGAGATATGTCCTCAAGAGTTTATGGAGATTTTCTAGGAATCGAAATTGCATGCTGAGAAACCACAAGGAGATGATTATGGAAGCATTAAACGAGTATGAAGGAATGTCTGTCGAAGAATGTATTAAAGCATGTACTGCTTGCTATCATGAGTGTCTGAGTTGCTTGAATCATTGCCTCATTTTGGGCGGAGTACATTCTAATGTAAATCACGTAACAACGATGCTTGAGTGTGCTCAAATTTGTAATAGTTGTTCAATGATGATGCAACTGAAGGGAAAGTTTAGTTATGAATTATGTCAGCTTTGCTCCCGAATTTGCGATGCCTGTGAAGCCTCTTGTCTTACGATTGGAAAAGAGGATGCCATGATGATGAAATGTGCAGATACATGTCGTCGCTGTGCTGATGCTTGCAGAAGTATGGCCCATTAAATCGCTAGCTTATTTCTGATTGATATAAGGGCATCTTTCTCAAACCACTCATTTTTTTTTTAGCCAAATATTATTTCGAGGAGATGGGTGAGGAAGGACGACAAAAATAGAGTCATTGCATGCATATTCTTGGATATAAGAAGTCAGACTACCATTTCCTAAAAAGTAATGAGTAGAATAACTTCCTACTAAGATAATTCTTTGAAGATTAGTAAATTCTGAAAGCAAACTGTCCATCCAACGAATAGCACATAGCACATTCTTTACGTGGTGGAAGATCTCCGCTTTTTCCTCTGCCAGGGTAACAAAACCCCATAGGGATAATTGAGAAGAACTTTGAGTCATAAAACTTTTCAGAGGATACATTGAGCCATTCGCGCAGTCTTATTCCACTTGCATCATTCCAAGTCTTATTCGTTTGATGGACTTTAAGTCCAGGAGCTTGACCAACAATTAAGAAAGGAGATGAAGGATTAAAAATAAGCACAGGATTAGGGCCAAGTGGTAGTTCAGACTCACAAAGACGACATTGTTTAATTTCATCTACTAGATTCATGGCAGCAATAGTATCACTCCATATTGGTATTAACCATAGGGGCAGTGATTGATCTCACATTAAATATTAAAATAAGGTCTATGAAGAAAAAGGAAGCTTTTACAATCGGGCATTCCACTCGAAGTACTCAAGAATTTTTAGATATTTTAAAGGCCTACGATATAGAGCTTATAGTTGATATTAGACATTATCCAGGTTCAAGATACTGTCCTCAATTTAATAAAGAAGTAATGAAAGATTATCTTTTTGAAAATCATATTGAATATGTCCATCTAGTTGATCTGGGCGGAAGAAGAAAAGCTGATAAAAATTCACTTCTTAACAATGGATGGAGGAGTGCTCAATTCAGAGGATATGCTGATTATATGCAGACCCAAGAGTTTGCCCAAGGATTAGAAAAATTAATGAAGATGATCGAAAAGAGAACAGTCGCCTTTATGTGCTCAGAAGCTGTTCCATGGCGATGTCATCGTTCTATGGTGGCCGATGCTTTAATGGTGAATGGGATTAAAGTATTTGATATCTTCGACACGAAGAAAGTCCAAATGCATAAGTTAACTTCCTTTGCAGTTAAGAAAAATAAAACACTAATATATCCAAGTCCTCAAGAGAAAGGAGAACTACATGAGCTATGAATTAAAACTCACGAGGGTTTTTTGTGCTGATAAAGCTGATGTTTTTAATTACTTTACTAATCCCGCGCTACTTGAATGTTGGCTTTACCCTGATGGCTACGATTTGAAAGTGCCTTATTTTGAAAATAACTTAGGGGGAAAGTATAAATATGAGCATCGGAATGAAAAAGAGGAGCTTTTTATTTGTACCGGTATCTTCGAAGATTATGAAACAAATAAAAAACTAGTCACGCTGGAGAAAGTTACTAATCCCAAAGGAGAAGTTTTTTTCAGCAATCTTGAGTCTCAGTTTTTATTCCTTGATGATCCAAGGGGATGTCGTTTAGAGCTGGAGTTGAAAGGGTTAAATAATGAAATGGATGTAGAAGAATGTAGGAAAGGGTGGGAGCAATGTTTTAATCGTTTAGACTCACTCTTTGAACAATTTACTGAATCTACATTATGATTTTGTGTGAGTTAATATAACTCACACAATACTAAGTTTGGACAACCCAGTGAAGTGAATCTCCATCATCTGATTGTCTTCCTTGTCCGAGTTCTATTTGATTGTAAACTCTGACAATTGCTTCTCCTAAAGAAGATGCTGACTGTGGATTTTGTCCAGTGATTAGCCTTCCATCTACTACTACTTTATTTTCCCACTTTGGTCCTGCTTCAAATAGAGCTCCTCTTTCTCTTAAACGAGATTCCAACAGAAAAGGAACAATTTGCTCTTTCTCCACATCCCTTTCCTCTTCGTCAGAGAAAGAATTAATCCTCTTTCCTTCAACTAGGTAGCTCCCATCAGATAGCTTAACAGATGTAAGTGCCGCAGGTCCGTGACAAACAGCCGCCACTATTCCACCATTTTCATAAATTTCAGCAGTGAGTTTCTCAATATATTTATTTTCAGGAAAGTCCCACATCGTTCCATGTCCACCAGCAAAGTAAATGACTTTGTAATCCTCTGACTTAATATCTTTTAAGGGAATAGTGTCGATACTATCTCTAATATCAAATTTATGTACGAAGGTTTTATTTTCTGGATCATCAATTTTGAGACTTGATTCTTCTAAAGGGGCCTTATTTCCGGCAGGACTAGCAAAGGTAATTTCGAATCCTGCTTTATGTAGTGGCCAGTAAACATGGCTTACTTCAGAAAGAAACCAACCTGTCTTTTGATTAGTGTTACCTAAGTTACTATTGCTAGTAACGACAATAAGGGCCTTTTTTTTCATTCTTTCCACCTTTGGTTTGAAGTGAACTTCTCTTTTCTATTCTCAGGTTTTGGAAGAGGCTTTAAAATACACACTATTTCTTAACTTAATTGGTGTCTTTCCTGAGCTGTTTCGCCGAATTTCCTAACTAGACTTAGCTCTGCATCTTTGTACCTCTCAGTAATTTTTCTCCCATCTTCAAAAGAAGAGTTGTCTCTATAAGGGAGGAGGCGAGTTGCATAAGAAAATAAACTTATTGTTAAATTAGGGAAGAGGTGAGTGAATTTGACCAGAATTTTATTTTGATTACCTAGGATTTGATAGTATTTCTTCTCTTTTGTTGCTTGTAGAATTTTTTTTGCAGCTCTTCTCGCATTGAGAGTAATACCCGGAGTACTGGAGAGGAATGAAAACATTTTAAACTCATCTTTTTCATCCAGTGGGAACTTTGCATTAACATAGGATCCGGTTCTCATAAGACCAGGGACAATTGTTGTGACAAAGATATTATCTT
>CAYWMU010000110.1:0-8747 GCA_964459395.1 uncultured Bacteriovorax sp. | reverse complement strand
GGGTCTTATATTGGGATAATGAACAAATGGTTATCGAGGTCTCTTGGTTCGGTATTAACTGAGAGATATTTGTTTCAAGGTAAGGCCTAAAGACACTTTGAACTTCTAAAAAATCTAATTCACCAATGGCTATTTTTTGAGCAAGCTCTATACCTATCACTCCACAGCCTGCTCCTATATCCAATACTCGAGATGCCTGCTTAATATGATTAGTAATTGTTTCAACGAGTTTTAACGAGTCTTCGTTAAAACGATAAAAATCTGGTTGGACATAATCCATTACTGGGCCTGATGCTTTCTAACGATATCGACTAATGAAGGGTCAATATCCCCAAACTTAATGAGCTTATAAAGGGCCAACATAAAATCTTTACCATCGAGATGCTCACGTAAAAACTGACGTCGGCCATGTATAAAACTCTTTCCTGAATTCTTGGACCATACATCAAGCATCTTTTCAGAATGCATAAGATAGATGAACCACAATTGATCGGTCTCTTCCCACTTCTTTAAGGTCTGATAAATCCCATCAGTAATTAATGGATCAATATTGAGAAATGGCCAGTGCCATAAGGACTGCTCTTCTTGAGTAATAAGTTTCTCATTTCTCAAAGTAGAAATTCTACTACTTTCACTCATGGCCTTGAGTCTTAAATGATTCACTAAAGCAGGAGCAATCCTTTTGACGTATTCCAAATTAATAAACTCCTTCTCAAAACCGCTGTGAACTTTTTTGATTCGATAGAATAGAGTTTCATCCGAGTAGTAAGAAAGAACATACTCACAAAAGAGTTTAAAAATCAGACGATCAGAAGGATGTTTCGCTAATCGTTCTAAAATTCCATCTAAGAACTCAACGCTCAAGGTGTGATAGAAAGAAGGCTTTATACTTCTTTTTTTCCAATTGTAGTAAGGAGCAGTATTGATGAACTCTTTTAAGAGGCTATCTGAGCGTGTGATATTTCCTAACATTAAAAAAAGCCAAGATTTTAGGAGTGTTTCACCCAATGTATCTCCAGGCATATCAAGCAAGATATTTGTGAGTTCTGATTTTAAGTTCTGATCGGTAATGAGATTGTAAGGAGAATTCAAAATTTTAATGAGCTTATTTCTATTTTTTTGCTCATTTTTTGAGAGAGTTTTTTTCTGATCTATAGACTTGAGCCAATCAGTAAAAATAGCATTATCTTCTTCTGTAACGCAGTCTCTTATTTTTATAAGTAACTTCTCATTAAAACGATCTGTGGGAAACAGTAGAAAGGCTAAATTATAAATATCACTTTTGAGCTTTTCACACTGAAAAGTAGGAAGATTGATCTGAGAGATAACGTTGAAGCCATTTATACTTATCTCAGGCTTAAAAACAATCCCATCCAAAATGACTTGGTCATCAAAGAAGCTTTTTTTTTTCGTTTCAGTTACCTCTGTTTGAGCATATGCCGATGGAAAAAGAACCAATTGAGTCATCTCTCCATCAAAAAGAAAACGGATGACTTGTTTACGGTAGTAAGTAAGGGATAACAACAACACAAGAAACACAAAGAATGCGTACTTTAAATACGAATGCTTTCTAGTAGGAACGGTTGTTTTTTTACGAGTTTTTTTTGCTGTTCTTAACTTAGGTTTAATTTTTTTTTTTGCTCTTCACGAGGAAGGGAGTCTTCTGCTACAGGAGAGGCATCTAAATTATCTGCTTCAGGAGGAGAATCTTCAGTAGCATGCTCCTCAGAAAGAGCGTCTAAATTGATACTGCCCACTAAAGTTATATCGGGCGAGGAGTTCTCATGATCTGCAGTTTCCTCCACTGTTTCTGGAGGACGAGGAGCAGTTAAAACATCTTTTGCTTCACTGAGAGGATTAAAGGGTTGCACTTCATCACCTAATAAAAATCGTGCCACCATATCTTCTTCACGGATAAAGAACCAGTAACCATTTCCAGAACAAATCTCATCCCCTGATTTAAGAGAACCATTTTTATACAATTCAAGAACCTTCTCTTTCGAGACTGGCCCCAGAATATGATTAGACTTTGTTCTAATTAACCAGTTTTTATCCATTTGTTACCTTGCAAGTAATCCAATTAGGGCCGCTAAATCCTGGTCGTTAAATCTTAACCCCACTGATATTGTAGCACTTTGATGACCATCTTTTGAAAGTAAATCTTCCCCCGCAACACGAGCAAACATTACGTTCCAAATTTTAACTTCCCCAAATAATCTAAAGTTAGGACCTGCATCTTTTTGATAATCGAATAATTCAGCACCTGTACGAATTCCCCAATCAGGGAAGAAGTAATCAAGACCGACACCTCCGGTAGATTCAATGATACCTGCTCTAAGACCGAATCTTTGTATTCTTCGACCAATCTGAAGATTAAATTTAAATTCGTCTCTATTAATTCTTCTCTTCGTAACTTCTTTTTCTGCTCCACCGTTTTCTGAAGTATAGGTCGTTGTTTCTCTTTCAAGCTCTGGCCCGAAATCATTTGTAACAATACCTAAACGGAAAAATCTTTCTGGAGCAGGGAAAATATCAATATCAAATCGAGTATCGGAACCTAAGCGAGTGTTAGCTCCTGTAGAAATACCAATATCTGCTTCGATATTATTAATTCTATTAACTAAGCGGTTTACACTCGAGAGAGTTTGAGAAACTTGGTCAACGACAGCGTCATCTCTAAGTAATTTTCCGACAGTACCCTTACCGTCCTTAACGTCGGCCATGATGACTTTCAGATCCGCCATAGCAGAGTCCACTTTTTCAAGAATAGGTCCAACTTTAGTTAAATCATTGGCAAAGGAATTGTTTTGGGTGCGATCAGTTTCGTAAGCAAGCTGTTCAGAGAGTTGTTTAATATCATCGATAATTTCGTTGATTTTACCTTCATTCCCTGTGGACATGCGCTTAAGGCTTTCGGCCATATCGTTAATATTAGTAATAATAGATTTAACCATATTATTACCATTTTCATCTTGAAGGGCTTCTTTAACGCTCGCTGCGATTTCTTTAACTTCTTTGAGAACAGCGGAGGCATCTTGAGCAAGAGTATCGAAACCGGCTCCTGCTTCGGTTCTAAGTCTGCTCCCTTTAGGAAGAAGTTGATCGGAAGAACCTAGTCTTAAATCAATATACTTATCACCTAAAAGGCCCACACTCTTAATAGAGAGATGGGAACCTTCGGTAACTTTAACCTTGTCGATAATTTCAAAGGTAATGAGGGCCTTGTTCTCATGCAATTCAATGCTTTTGATACGGCCAGCGGTGATACCAGCAACCTTGATCGATGTTTTCTCTTGAATACCAGAAGCATCATCTAAGAGTGTTTGGTACTCTATGTGCTTTCCAAAACCTGTTTGGTTTTGAGTAATTTTTAATGACATAACTACGACACTTGATAAAGCAAGTAATGCCAGTAGTCCTACTTTCAGAGGATTCAAACTCACTCCCACTCTCGATAAATATAATTCTATATTAATCGAATATGCTTATAACTCAAGAAATCTTCTTATAATCGGATTTTCCGACTTCTTGAAAGTTTCCGTATCCGAATGTTCAACCACTCGGCCCTTTTCCATAAATAAAATATAATCAGAGTATTTTAACGTCGCATGAATATCGTGAGAAATAATAATGGAGCTAAATCCTCTACTAAGATTTCTCTCGTGAGTCTCTTTCATCAGATCATAAACCATATGAGTGGTAATAGGATCAAGACCAGAAGTGGGCTCATCATAGAGCATCACATGTGGATCCAGAGCAAGACCACGGGCCAGACCGACCCTCTTCCTCATCCCCCCAGATAATTCCGAAGGAAGTTTGTAGGCGGCATCTCTACCGATTCCTACTGAATCGAGAAGACCTAAGACTTTCTCACTTATTTCTTTTTCATTCAGCTTCGTGAACTCCCTCAAAGGAAAGGCAACATTTTCAAATGAAGTTAAAAAATCAAAAAGCGCCGCATATTGAAAGACCATTCCAAAATTTCGGCGAAATTCTCTTAATTCAAGTTCTCCTAACTGATTAATGACAGTACCGTTAACGATCACTTCACCTTCAGTAGGTTCAACTAGCCCTAAGATGTGTTTCATCAGAGTTGTTTTACCAGCTCCAGAGAATCCAAGAATTGTAGTTATTTTCCCATCGTGAATTCCAAAATTCAAATCATGAAGAACCGTAGATTCTCCAAATTTTTTAGTAACATTTTTGAATTCAACAGAGAAATTACTCATAGGATTTGTGCCAGAAAGCTAGTTAGGAAAAAGTCCACCACTAGAACAGTAATCATTCCCCAGACCACTGCCATGTTTGTACCTTTACCTACGCCTTCTGCGCCCCCTGTTACATTAAATCCTTGATAAGTTCCAATTATCCCTATGAGATATCCGAAAACAGCTGCTTTGATAAGCCCTTCTGCAACCATTCCAAGAGTCATAAAATCTGAAAGTTTTTGAGTATACAAAACCTCATCAATCATCAGCACTTTGGTTGCAATCAACCAAGCACCGGTATATCCAACTAATAAAAAGATAGCAGAAAGAAGCGGCATACTGATCATTGCTCCAAGAATTCTTGGAACAGCAAGGTACTGATAACCATTAATCCCCATGACCTCAAGAGCATCAATCTGTTCTGTCACTTTCATTGTCCCTATCTGAGCGGCCATCGCAGCTCCGCAACGACCGGCAACGACTAGTCCAGAAAGGACGGGAGCAAGTTCTTTTGCCAGTGCAATCGTCACAACAGGTCCAATAAAAGAATCCGGATTAATGGCCTTAATCCCTAAATAAATTTGGAAGGCAAATACGGCTCCCGTAAAAATCGAAGTAAGAAAGATAATAAAAATGGATTTATTACCCATGAAGTAAATCTGTTCAAAAAGAAGCTTTACTCGATAGGGAGGCTTAAAAGTCCAAAACAGAGTCTTCCCTGTAAACAAGGTAAAGTCCCCCAATCCATTGACCATGCCAATGATTGAATTTCCTAGATTTGTGATTTGTTTTAATACTAATTGAACCATGTGGATTTATGATACTTTATAAACTCGAGGTATGCGACCAGAAATTCCACACATAATCTCATATGGGATGGTTTTCATCACACTCGCCATATCAATAATGTCTTGAGGATCATGTCCCCAAAACTCTACCCGGTCACTCGCCTTAATTTTTCCCTCAATACTTGGATCAAAGGCTACGTAAAGCATATCCATATTCACACGAGCAAAGACTTGTCCTTCAAAACCATTAATTCTGACCTTTACTCCGGTGCTGGATAAATGAATTCCATCTCCATAGCCAATGGGGAGTACAGCAATAAATAAATCTCGAGGTGCCACGTTCACTCCATATCCAACTGGTGTTCCTTTTTTAACGACGAAAGTTTTTAAAACCTTCGTAACAAGCCTGGAAATCATTCTTCCAGACCAATCACCACCGGTTGAGCTTGGACCATAAAGCATTATTCCTGGACGGATATAACTTAAATCCGTGGCAAAACCCTGCTCAATCGCACCTGAATTAGCAAGAGAGCTTTCTCTTACTTCTACCGAGTTATCTGAAAGAATTTTTTTTATATGATTAAACTCGCTTAGTTGCTTATGTGATTTATCACCGACTTTTAATTTCTCAGCTGAGCGGGAAAGATGGCTCATTAAATGATCAACCCCTCTTTGCCGAAGTCGAGGAGCATACTTTTCAACTTCTTCAGCAACAAGACCAAGACGATTCATTCCCGTGCTAACTTTTAAAACGAGAGGCACTCTTTGGAAGTCTTTATCATTAAGGAATATCTCTAAATCACTCGCCTGGTGAATAACAGGAGTAATATTAAAGTTAAGATAAGCTTGTCGGTGAGTCTTATTTTCCATTTCAGTGTCTGAAAAAACAAGCATAGATGCTACCAAATCAGGACAAGACTCGAAGACTCTTAAAGCTTCTGAGAGTCTCGCACAGCCTAGCTGAGTAACCCCACACTCTTGAGCAAGAAACCTCGAAACAGATACAAGCCCATTCCCATAAGCATCCGCTTTGACCATGGGGAGTATTTTGGCGTTAGGAACTAATGAACTTATTTTCTGGAAATTCTCTCCGAGAATACCAAGATTAACCTCTAAAAAACTTGAATGTCTCATATAGATAACTGACTGCGCTTTCTTAATCCCTGAGTTGGTACTGGCTCAGCTACCTTATGTTGCTTTTCAAATCCTTTCAAATAAAGAGAACTTCTCGCTGGAGTGATTCTTAGAGTTGGATGGATATCTTCTGGTAAGATACTTGATTGATCCTGAAAGTACTTCCAATAACTATACTTTTTTACAAAGGATTGAAGGGCAAAGGAATCTTTCTCCAAGAGAGAATCCTCTACAAAGAATGTGATCTCCCAAGGACCCTGAACAGATAGTTTAGTTGAAGGAGAAATGATTGTAGAGAGTTGAACAAAAAAGTCATTATAGAAAGTTGACCAAAAAAACTTATTAGATACTTTGGAACTTGCTACTTTTAATAAAGGTGAAAGATCAAGAACAAGAATTTTGATACCACTCTGAGTATCTTGTCCTAGCTTATCCATATAATCGAGAGCTTCCCACATAGGAAGAAATTGTCCCGCAAGTTTAGGTGCTTGGTTCAACATTTTGGATTGCTGATAAAGACTAGAAATCTCTTTTTCAAGTAAATCCCAAGGAAAGTTCACCAAGTACTCTGCCTCAAAAGAAAGATAAAGAAGCATTTCAGTCTTTGCACCTTTAATCTCTAAGGTGATCGGAGTGATCTCAAATAAGTCGAGAGCAACCTGTCCGGCCATATCTTTAGCAAATGATTCAATAGAAGGGTGAGAGCGATTTCCCAAAAAAAGAGATGGAAGCGGATGATATTTTTTTACATTGATTTCAGGACTAATCAAACGTTGACCATCTCTTGATAATTCATACAGACCGAAAGCAGCAATATCTACCCAATCAGATAACTTCTCAATCAGGGCCGTTTGAAAGTCTGTCTTAACCATCTTCTCACTGACTGAATCTGAAAAGTTTTGAATCTGACTTACCTGTGCTTTGAATTCTTCAGCTTCAGAACGTTCAGAGATAATTTTTTGGCTTCGAGACCTAAGGCGATCTACTCTTTGCGAAAGCTCTCCGATGATTTCGCTGTTTTTCTTACTCTCAATCATAAAGGAGATCATCTGTTTGATGTTATGTTCAAGAGTGAGATCAATGCTTAGATAACCTACTGGCTTAAGAGTGAGTGTCGATTTTATCAAGAACTTCGTTGTTTCTTTTGAAAAGAAAGCATAATTTAACTTTCCTTCCTTAACCAAAGGATGAGAAGCAAACTGTAAACTTCCCTGACTTACTTTCGTCACATCTACAATTGTTAAATCTGGAAGTTGAAGATGAGTCGATGCCCAATACTCTTCAAGGTTTTGATAATGGTAAGCAAAAATATCTATCTTTCTTAAGGCCAATGAAATTTCTTTAGCACTGCTCATGTCATCTGCAATAAGAGCAACAGTAAATTCAGATCCTTGATTTTTGAGCATAGGTCCTCCCGACCAAATTATTGTATCTTATCCCAAAACTTCTGGGCAAGCTCCTCTAACGATGTTTGGCCATCGTTTACAAGCTTCCAAGGAATGAGTTGATAAGTAGCAAGTCTTTGTTGGTAAAGAAGTCCTAATTCGTTTTTGCCTTTAAGTGCTAAAGGCCTAACTTCCTCCGAATCTCCGACTAATCTTTGCCAGCAATCCTCAAAACTTGCATAGAGATAGCAAAACATAATTTTGGGATGATTACCATAAATTTGCCAAATGAGCGGAGTAAAGGCTCCACCACCGAGGGCAAGAACTCCTTTTCCCTTTTCTTTTAGAAAAAGTTCAATTCCTTGTCTTTCAAGCAACCTGAACTTTTCCCAACCAATATCAGCAATCACCTGACTAAGTTGACTGTATTGAGGGTATTTTCGAAGGATTTCTTGGTCTAAGTCGTAGTATTTCCAACCTTCTTGTCCACAAAACTTGAGCTTTTCAAGTAAAGTTGACTTCCCTGAACCAGAAAAACCAGCTATAAGAATCTTTTCGCATCTCGCCATTTGGCCCTTCTCAAGTTAGAAAAAAATTTATATCTATCCTTAATCATTTATAGAGGAATAAACATGCAAAAATTAGATCAAAGAATTGGGGCCACTATTAACCTAGTTAAGCTCCCTCAAAATAATACCTTCGAATTTAGCTTCAATCAAAATGTTGACTGGGTTAGAGATCTTCTCATTGAAATGAATGAGAACGCTACTGATAAATCCCCAGAGGAATATTTAAAGGAAACCTCTCTAATCATTGAAGGAGAGGCGGTTAAAAAACATCGTGAAGATATGGGAGAATTCCTTCTTCTTACGGCCAATATCAAGGCGAGTTACGCGACCGAATGCGTGAGAACGTTAAAATCCATGTCCATGGATTTGGAAGTTCCAGTTAAGATCTGTTTCATAGATGAAGAACTTGCTGAAAGCGAGCTTTTCAGTGAGGCCGACGACACTTATGTTGAGAATCAAATGTGGGATCTCTATTTTTACAACAAGAGAGTTGTTAATTTAAAAGAAGTTCTCCATGAGCAAATCTTTTTAAATTATGAGCAATATCCAATCCTTGACGCAGACAGTCCTCTCTTGACTGAAGAGAACGATACAAACTAATGAAAGGTCGTATTTTTAGGCTTGGCAACAAGCCCAAACTATATTAGAAATAGAACCTCAATT
>CAYWMU010000109.1:0-8815 GCA_964459395.1 uncultured Bacteriovorax sp. | reverse complement strand
ACAATGAGAATTGCCATTGTCGTCACAAAAACAGAAATTGCGATGGCATCATTTTGGAAATATCGCTGGGCTATTGCCGTCGAGATTGACGCAATAAAGATATTTACAAAATTATTTGCAACTAGAATCGTTGTGAGAATCTCATTCGGACTTTTCATCCATTTTTTAATGGCCCAAGAATCAAGCCCATGCTCTTCAGCAATTTGCTTTGCCTTCTCGTGAGGCAAAGATAAGAGGGCGGCTTCTGAGCCAGAAAAGAAACAAGACAACAATAGGGAAACAACAAGAAACAAAATCTCCTGATCAGTACTCATGAGGTAAACCTATATGTAAATAAAAATGATTCAATTTGGGGACGATACGTTTCGGACGGGGGTTCTATGGTGCATTTCTCCGGTTAGTTAGAATACTAATTATACCATAAATCTTTAAAAACAAAAGCAGGTCTAAAAAAACGAGCCCCACTTAAATGATATTAATGAGATATTGGTTTTCCCTTAAAATCATGGTCAGAATAAACAATTCGGTCATTCATTTCATGATCAAAGTCTCTGATTTCATTCATGTTTACCAGATTCCTAAAGTTGGTCTGGCACTTATAACAAATGGCCACTAAGGCCAATTTTCTAAATAAGAAAAGATCCACTAAATACAGGGCAACAAGGGATAAACCATAAGTCCAAATGGAAAGAATGGCGGCAATCACAAAAAGTGCCACACCGATTTTACGGTTAAAATCTTTTTGCTTATAAAAATCCTGGCGCTCGCAAACGGGACACTCTTCAAGTCTTCCCTCCACGTGAGCGGGAGTAAACTTCACATTTGTAATATGCTGACAAACTCCACACTGGGCCTTGGTAGCATCGAGAGAAGGATTGATATCAACACTCGATCCACATTCTTTACAGGTAATCTGAACATCCATCATAGGGCAAGTCCGTGTTTGGCCATTAGGTAAATTGAAATAAGTTCACCCACAATAACAAAAAACTCTATGATGTAAAGTACACCAGTTGCGCTCTGATTGGACTTAAGCTGACATAGTCGGTAGGTAAAAAAACTTAAAATAATCGGAGCGGCATATCCCCAAAGATATCTCATGGAAATAAAAAGCCAGTTATACATATAACCGTCTCCGAGGGTCGTTCCTTCCACGAGGTAAGGCGCTGCTGGCCCCAGAAGAACACTCAGGGAAAAGAAAAGTTTGGTGAAAATAAAGCACCAAAAAATCATTAAACAATAAAAAAGAGGCTCAAAAGAAAGCTTCGGAACCACTAAATAATAGTGACCTAAAATCATTGCAAAATTTGAAATGGCAATCAGCCCAGTTGTAATGAAAAAGAACTGAAGCCAAGCAGGATCAAAGTTAAAGACATGAAAGCTCAGAACAGAAAACGTGATCACTTGGACAACATAAAAAATCCACATTAGCACTGACTTCTCATCCTTATGAAGAAAATACGTCAATGCATTGGTGATAAGCAAAAGAGCATAACAACCAATTTCAATCCCAGAAAGTTCTGGCTTCATAAAGATATCTAACCCAAGCGCCAGCATCAGGGCAGAGAGAACAACTGTTAATCCTAATTTATAAAATCCTACTCCCGTAAGCTTAGTATCAACCACCGGAGCGAGAACTTGCGTTCCAAACGAAAGGGCAAAAAGGAAAGTAAAGATAACAATTTGAGTAATACTATTCATGTGGCCCACTATATAAAGACTTGTAGAGATCATCAATAATCTGATGATTTAATGGCGGAATTTTATCTAAAAAAGGAGAACTTAAGAACTCTCCCCCTACTTCTAGCCATTGTCCTAAACCATCTAACTCTTCGTACTTAGGGAATAAATAAATATAGAGTAAGATTTTCTTCTCACCAAGATCTCTGGTGTAGTTACCAAAAAAATGGTGATCAGCTGGATTGATCTTAATTCCTACTTCTTCTTCGACTTCCCTTACACAGGCCGAAAGCGGGGTTTCATCGCTCTCTATCCCACCACCGGGAAACTCAAGGAGCCCATGATAAGGGCCATCATCTGTTCGGGTCTGAACCCAAACTTTTAAGTTTTCTGCTTTTTCATAAAAAACGCAAAGGGAGACGGGAATGATTCTCATGGAGAGACCACAAGCTTTTTAACAAGTATGTTAAGCCCTTCATAAAGCCCACTCCCTAAAAAAGGGGCCCACCAAAAATCTAAACTTCCCAGAAACCATCCTACTAATCCCCAGAAGATTCCCGCAGGAAGGATACGAATGAACACTTCAAGCTTTGGCATATTCTTAAAAGGTAGTTGAAAGATCTGGTTAAGTGAGAAGACCAATTTCAGAGTGGAGAAACGATAACGCTTATTCGTTTTAAGCTTTTCTATTTCAAACTGTAGAGTCCAGTTCCAAATAAAACCGAGGGCCATTAACCCCGCTGCAGAAAACGAAAAGAAGCTAAGAAGTATGAAAAGTATAAATAAAGCGGCCAGTTCAATATATCGAGGATTATATGAACTCAGTGCTTTCACTCTAAGAATCCTTCTTTATTGAGAAAAGTAATTTCAGGAAATTGAATTCGTGAAGGTGCACCGACAACAAAGTTGAATACACTCATGAACTCATCAATTGAGAGCATTTTTTCACGTGAAGAAGTCATGCCCATCTTATCCCAAAGTGGGGTATCAATGGCACCTGGGCAGAGATTAGTAAAACGAATTTGGTGAGATTTCCATTCTTTCTTTAAGCTCTCAATCAGCCCGCGTTGCCCAAATTTAGAAGCGTTGTATCCACTTACATTTGGATAACCATAGAGAGAAGCTGCCGAGAGAATGGAGATGATATGGGTTTCTCCTGGAATAATAAAAGGAGCAAAGTACTTAAACATTAGGAAAGGGCCAACAGTGTTTGTAGAGAGTTGCTGTTCAAATGAATCAAGACTCATCTCTACAACGGAATTCATCTCGCAAATTCCTGCATTATTAACAAACAAGTGAATGTCTTCGGAGAATTCTCTAACCGTTTCATAAAACTCAATAACTGATTGAGGATCAGTTATATCAAGTTCAACATCGTAAAAATTATCATGATCGAGAGGAGTTCCTGAGCGGGATCCACCAAAAACGGTGAATCCCTGATCAAGAAGTGATTGAGATATTTCAAGGCCTAAGCCGGAAGAGGAACCTGTAACGATGGCGTTTCTTTCCATAACATTTAATTCTGCACCATTTAATTGGTGTTAAAGTCTCCCATTATGACTATGCTCACGCCTCATATTAGAAAGCTATTCTCCATATTGCGTCTTTCGTTGTGGCATTCTCTCAAACTTGTTTGAGAGAATGATCGTTTGAGTCTCTAAGCTATTTGAGATAGCGGACTTTCCGAAAACGAAAGAAGCCGAACTACACCAATTTACTTAGCAATTCCCACTGCACGAGTTTCTCTAATCACTGAAACTTTAATTGTTCCAGGATAAGACATCTCTTGCTCAATTTTTCTCGCAATATCGCGAGATAGCATGATTGTTTCTTCATCAGATACTCTCTCATTCTCAACGAGAACACGAACTTCGCGTCCTGCCGAAATAGCGTAAGATCTATGAACACCTTCAAAGCCGTTAACGATTTTTTCAATATCTGAAAGACGAGAAACATAAGACTCTTTAAGAGCTTTACGAGCACCTGGACGAGCACCAGAGAGAGCATCTCCAGCAGCTACAAGGTGAGCTAGTACTGATTCTGGTTTCTCATCATCGTGGTGAGCGCGAATCGCGTGAACGATATCCGGAGACTCTCCGTACTTCTTAGCAAAGTCTGCACCAATAACAGCGTGAGAACCTTCAGCTGAAGCATCAAGAACTTTACCGATATCATGAAGGAGTCCTGCACGACGAGCTTGTTTAACGTTAAGACCAAGTTCAGCGGCCATGTTACCCGCTAAGAAAGCAGTTTCAAGAGCATGCTGATATTGGTTTTGTGTATAAGAAGTTCTCCAGTTAAGAGCACCAATGAGTTTTAGAATCTCAGGGTGAATACCGTGAACTCCAATCTCCATTTGAGCTTTCTCACCAAGTTCACGAAGACGTGATTCGAACTCTTGCTTACACTTCTCATAAAACTCTTCAATTTTAGCTGGGTGAATACGACCATCAGCGATGAGTCGCTCAATCGTCATACGAGAGATTTCCTTACGAACAACGTTGAAAGAAGAGATAGTCACAATTCCTGGAGTATCATCAATAATAAGATCCACTCCACAGATTTGCTCAAACGCTCTGATGTTTCGACCTTCACGACCGATCAGACGACCTTTAACAGCATCATCAGCAATTTCAACAGAAGAAATTGTTTGCTCAGCTACATACTCACCAGCAAAGCGTTGAATAGCAATTCCAACAATTCTCTTTGCTCTTTTCTCAGCTTCTTCATTGGCCTCTTCTTCAATGCGCTTAACTTTTTTAGCAGCATCAAGACGGGCCTCTTCTTCAACCTGATTGATGAGTTCGATTTTGGCCTGCTCTTTTGTAAGCCCTGCCACCTGAGTTAACTTATTAGAAAGTTCTTCTTGGATTTCAATGTTCTTTTTAATTTCAAGATCAAGTTTTTGCACACGAGTATCAATTTCAACTTCACGTACTTTAATCTTCTCCTGCTCTTTTTGAATTTGTTCTGTTTTTTGCTCTAAAGAAATTTCTTTCTTCGTTAGACCTCTTTCAAAATCAGCAAGATGCTTTTTCTTCTTTTCCATTTCTTGTTCTAAAAGATTTCTTTCTTCGCGAACAAGTTGCTTCGTATCGGCAAGAGCTTGTTTTCTTAAATTCTCAGCCTCTGCTTGAGCTTTTTTAAGAATATCCTCGCTTGCCAGTAATTGATTTTTTTTATCGATCGAGCTTTTGATAGTGAAAGCAATAAAGGCCAGGACAATCCCGACAACTGCTCCAACTAAGGCCATTACAACTGGACTCATAGTTTCCCCTTATATTCTCTTTTGCTGCATAACATCCCAGCAAAAGTTTTCTGTTATTATAAAATCCATCAAGACGTCATATTGTCCGATTGGAATATTGTCACAAATTAAGGCTGAGTATGTCAGCGCAATTTTTAAAGGTTTATTACTTTCTAGGTAGCGATCGTAATATCCTCCACCCCTTCCCAGTCGCTCACCCTTTAAACTAAAGGCAAGACCAGGAATGATCAGCCACTTCGGAGAGACTTCTTCATAAGGTTCATTCAACCATATGGAGCCCTCAGGGGCCGAACTCAAACCGAAGCCCATTCCATGAATGGTTTTAACAGGGTAACTTACTTTTAATGAAAATTTTGAGATGAGGTGATTAAAATCCGCTGCCATCTCATTTTTCATAGGCAAGTAAGCCCCGCCGATTTGGTCAATGAGATCAGGCTTTTGATAAAAAAAATGAATCAACTGTTCAGTGAGGCCCTTAGTGAGTTCCTCATAATCAGTCGTCGAGAGACTGGTCAAACGAGAAATGGCTTGAGATCGAATGATCTTTTTATCCACTTTTTACTTCGCTTCAATAAGCTTAAGAGCTTCGGCCAAGGACTTTTCTAGTTTTAAAATATTGTCCTTATACTCAGCTTCAAGATGTCGGTTCTCTGTAGCAATTTTTAAAGCAACCAGAACTGCAACATCAGTATCTCTAAGCGATGGTCTTGCGGATTTTAACTGAAGAATTTCTTCGTTCACAAAATCAACAACCGATCGCGCGATATGACTGTCTTCTTGATCAGGTCGCACTTTTACGCGACAACCTAACACATTAAATTCTATTTCCTGACTCATAGGGGTCATCAAAATAAGTTAGGGCACAACCGGAAAATTGTCAATTTCCAGTCACATACTTAACCCTAATCTAATCCAATTAAAGTTTTTAAATAGAGGTCTTTATCGAAGTGATGAAGGTCCTCTACTCCTTCGCCCACCCCAATGTAGATGATTGGCACTTTTAGCTCATCAACGATGGCCACTGCACCGCCGGCCTTGGCCGAACCATCACACTTAGTGAAGATTATACCAGATAAATCCAGCGCCTTGTTAAATTCTTGCGCCTGTTTAAGAGCATTTTGCCCAGTAATCGCATCGAGCACTAATAATACTTGATGAGGGGCCTTCTCATTGATTTTACTCATTACTCTTTTGGTCTTAGCAAGCTCATCCATCAAGTTTTGATTGGTATGAAGTCGCCCGGCCGTATCAATGAGGCAATAATCATAATTTTCAGCGAATGCTTTTGCTACAGTATCGTAGGCCACTCCAGAGGGATCTGCTCCATCTTTTGCTCTGACCATATCGACACCTGCACGCTCGCACCACACTTGCAGTTGATCCACGGCTGCCGCTCTGAAAGTATCACAGGCACCCACAATGACTCGGGCCCCTTGACCTTTTAATTTGGTAGCAAGTTTTCCAATTGTGGTGGTTTTACCAGCACCATTCACACCCACAATCATAAAAACTTTTGTTCCTGATTCTGGTTTAAATTGGAACAGATCTTCAGTTACATTTTCTTGAATAGGGGCCATTTTCTGATTCATAAAATCGAAAACAAGATTTTGAATCTCAGTTGAGCTTTTCCCCTTCCCTTCGGTTTCTAATTTACTCAGAAGTGATTGCACATAACTTGTAGGAATATCCGCACTATAGAGGATTTCTTCGATGTCATCGAGGTTGGCCTTCTCTCCGCTAAAGAGATCACCAATTTTTCCCCAAACGTCCTGACGAGATTTCTCAAGACCTTTACTTAAACGTTGGGCCCATGAAGGTCCAGCAGGAGTAGGAACTTCAATTTTCTTTTCTTCTCCACGTTCCTTAGATTCAATATGATCACTAACAATCGGCTCTTTTCTAGATTTAAGAACGAGGTACGAAACAACACCACCTAGAGAAGCTAAACCGGCGATAATGATTTCTAAATTTTCCTGGATAAAAGTTTCCATTCACGATTCCTTATAAATTAACTGACTTACTAGCTGCCATACCATCAGTGCCGTGGCCCCCCACAAAAGGTATGACTCGCTCCTATTGTATTTACTCTGAAGATTGGGACGACGTAGAGTATGAAATAATACAGGAAAGCTACTTAGTCCATGACTTAGACCAAAGCTCCAACGACTCTCATCACAAAGTTGCTCCCACGGATAGATAAAGGCGTCACTCCACTCTCCATTACTTTGTGCGTTATCAAGAATATCTCTAAAATCTCCTGGGTAATAACACACAATGGGAACAAAGGGCTTCCCGGAGCTCGTCCGAACCGGATTCAAGGCCCCTAAGCATTCAATTTTATCTTTATCTAGAGATGTTTCCTCGCAAAACTCTCTCAAGGCCGCTTCGTCAGGAGTTTCACCCGTTTTCTTATGGCCACCGAAAAATCCCACCTGCCCTTTGTGGGTAGGCATATCAAGAGAGCGCATGATAAAAAAGACTTCCTTTGAGGTGCACAGAAAGACGACTGCTCCAGACCATTCATGATCGAGTAGCAGAGGTTTTTCTTTTACCAATTTTTTTAAAAGAGTTTTATCTATGCGCATTCGTTATCAATTCCAATTAATCAGCTTAATTCGAGATTTTTTTAAACAAGAAGACTTCCTAGATGTTATCACGCCCGTAGCTGTTGAGAACCCTGGAATGGAAGTTCATATACACCCCTATCAACTAAGAAGTGTCATCAAAAAGCAAGAGGACCCACGTTATCTTCACACTTCTCCTGAGTTTTGCATGAAAGAACTGCTCTCTCGAGAGGAAGAAAATTTAGATAATATTTTTACCATCACTTACTGCTTTCGTGATGAGCCAAACTCTCCCATTCACCGCTCACAATTCTTAATGCTTGAGTGGTATCGAAAGCACGCTCACTATAAAAAAATCATGGAAGACACAGAGAATCTTATTCAATTCTGTCTGACTGAAGGTGAAAAGTTAGGAATGCCTCTTCGTGAAAAGATGAAGAATCAATCCATGCAAAAAATCACTATGCAGGAACTCTTTATGAAAGAATTAGGAATTGATATCCTTAATTATCTTGATGTGCCTTCAATTAAAGAACTTCTAAAAAATTATCCGGATGTTCCAGTTCCTCCTAGCGAACTTGAATGGGATGATTACTTCTTCCTTCTTTACCTCAATAAAATTGAACCTAAGATTGCAGAATACCCTATGCTCATGATCTATGAGTTTCCAGCTCCTCTAAAAGCACTTTCAACTCTCAAGCCAACTGACCCTCGAGTCTGTGAGCGCTTTGAAGTCTACATAAATGGTGTTGAACTTTGTAATGCCTTTAATGAACTCACCGATGTTGATGAACAAATTAATCGCTTCAATGAACAGATAGCCCTCAAGAAAAAACTTTATAAGTACCAGCTTGCCGAGCCTCAACAGTTTTATGAAACTCTGAAAAGAGGTCTTCCTCCGAGTGCGGGAATTGCTCTCGGAGTGGAAAGATTATTAACGAGTTTATTTGAGGTAGAAAATCCTTTCTACGCTTAGGCCTCTTGCAGATCGTTCATCACCTTATGCATTTTGATAATGAACTCAGACTTGATATGCTGAATCGGCATACTCTTGGCCCACTCATAGTGATACTCAGGAGAAGTATTCGCTCTGACTGCATTTCCACTAAATGATGCTGGATATGTGCGGGCAACATAACTTGAAAATAAAGCATACCAGCGGTAGAGATCATCTAAGCTCTTCGTCTGATAATAGGCCATCACATCAATTCCCTTATCTGTTAGAATTCTTTTTAAGGAATAGTGATTTAGTTGCTCAAGACTTGTTTTAGCGACTGTCTGATTAAGAAATGATTGTGAGAAA
>CAYWMU010000108.1:0-8827 GCA_964459395.1 uncultured Bacteriovorax sp. | reverse complement strand
AGCTATAATTCTTCTGCTTTCATGCTTCCAGAAAGTATTGATTATATCAAAGTACTGATTATGGTATTGATTTCTGGAGCATTAGGGATGTGGGTTTATTATAAGGGGCTAGTGAGACTACCCGCTAAGACAACGGCCATCGCAGAAATGTTCTTTCCGTTAGTGGCCATCTTTGTGAACTGGATATTTTTAAAACAACAACTAAACTTGATTCAAATATTAGGTGGAATGCTTTTAGTATTTGGGTCTTTTACAATTCAAATTAAAAAGTACTGATTATGAGAACTGCTATTGCTGTTGATTCCTTATTGAGTAGAGATGAAGCTGTTTTTTTATTGGAACTGGTTCTTAATCTCTTTCCTAATTCTGAAATCTATACCATTGCTCATAAACGAGGAGGAATACTTGGACAAATTGAGACTCGTCCCATTGTTTCAAGCTATCTTACTCACAAAGTTCAGAATTTAGATGATTTTAAAAAGAGTTTTTGGATTCTCCCTTCAGCAGTAAAAAGTATCCCTTTACATAAATCTATTGAAAAAGTGATTGTTCTCTCTCGTGGATATGTTCACACTCTAAAACTTCCAGAGAATATTGAGCGCTTCTTGTATATTGTTGATTGGGACATGATTAACCAAAACGAGATAAAAGGATGGCGTAAGTGGTTTATACCTTACGTAAATGAAGCAAGGCTTAAGTCTCTCACTCAATTCCCGAAGATTGCGGTGAGTTCGCAAGCGTTAGCGAATAGACTAGAGCTACCAAATGCCCAAGTTATTTATCCAACTTTCAGAACAGAGGAATATCCCTTTGTAAAAGATGAAGATCATAATTTTGAGTTCGATCATCATCTCGTTTATACCCATGGAATGAGTCGTGAGGAGTTTTGGAAACTTGTGAATTATATTATTTCACAAGGGGACTTAGTTCGAGTCATGGGCCCAGACGAAGATAAAAAAGATCTTTTTGCAAATAATCCAAAAGTTGATTTTGCTGGTGACCACTGTGAAGCAACTGCGGCCATGTATTCACATAAGGCCAAAGTAATTTGGGACATGTCGAAGAGCTTTTTTCCTGCGAAGGCCTTCGGTGCCCTTTGTACGGGAAGACCAGTGGTCGTTAGGGATAACGAAATTAATCGAGAGTTCTTAGTAGAGGGAGCATACTTCCTCGATTTAGAGCAAAATCTTGAAGCCGTCTTTAAAAAGGCAAACTCTGAGTTCCTTAGTTTTGATCGAAGGTCACTTCGCCGCAAAGGACTTCGTTGGAATGAAAGACTTTTCAAATCGAAAATGACTCAGTTCTTTGAAAGAGACAACGATTAATTGATCAACTCTTCAACTTTAGCAATTACTTGATGAGTAATTTCTGTCACTGATTTACCGTTTTTAGGAATAACAGTTGCCGCAGAGTGATGGTGTCCTCCACCGCCAATCGCGATGGCAATGGCCCCGACGTCAACTGCATCATCCGTGGATCTCAAGCTAACTTTGACCGAATCTCCATCGTCACGGAACATACAGGCCACTTTAATATTATTTAGAACGAGTAGGTGATTAATAAAGGCATGAGTATCCTCTACATCGGACTTAAAGCGAGCAATATCTGTTTGAGACAGAGTTATCCAAGCAATGCTTTCATCTTTGTTAGTCTTAGCATCACTTAAAATGCGACCAAGTAGATGCATATGGTGAATGCGTTTAGTTCCATAGATGCCATTATAGGCTTCAGGTGGGTTGATTCCTGTGTCCATGAGTTTGGCCACTAACTGGTGAGTGGATCCCGTCACGGTAGGATACCTGAAGGAACTTGTATCAATAATGATTGCCGTATAAATCGGTAGAGCAATTTTCTTTGTAAATTTAACTCCAATGTAATCAATCATCTCGCCTACCAGCTGACCTGTTGCAGCGGCTTTTTCATCTACACAATGAGTGTTCAAAGATCTTCCTCGACAGGGATGATGATCAATATAGAGAACCTCTTCATATTTTTCTAAATGTGACTGAAGATTCTTCCCAATTCTTGCCTTGGTGTTGGTATCGACGACGATGACTAAATCAGGATGAAAGTCAGGATACTTTTCTTTGAAGGTTTCAAGACCTAAAACTACAGAGTCTTGATCTAAGTAGCTGTAGCGCTCAAGTAGTGGCTCTTCATTTACACAATGGCTTTCCTTACCAATTTGCCTCAAGGCAAGGCATAGGGAAATCTCAGAACCAATACCATCAGCATCTGGATATTCATGAGTGGTGATAAGAATCTTGTCAGCCTCTTGTATTCTCGATTTAAAAACATCTAAAATAGTCATAATCATTACTTATCGGCGAGAAGCCGGATAAACTAAGTACTCCTTTAAAGATTATAGGGTAATATGGATAAAATACTAGTAGTTGACAGTGTTTCTAAGGAATACCCGGGGCGAGTAGCTGTAAAAAATGTAAGTTTTTCAGTCAAGTCAGGCTCCATTCATGGTTTCCTGGGTCCCAATGGAGCTGGTAAGTCCACTACCATGAGAATGATTGCCGGGCTTCTTCCTGTTACTTCGGGACGGATAGAGTTAAATGGGAAACCCATTGAAGAGCAAGAGATATCAAAGCTCGTTGGTATGCTCCCTGAAAATCCTCCATTGTATTTAGATATGACCGTTCGTGATTACATCAAATACGTGGCACGACTCCATCAGCAAAATGATATCAATTCTAAAGTTGATACGATTTTAAGAGATCTGTCTCTGCAAGAGGTATCTCATCGTCTTATTGGGAATTTATCAAAAGGTTATAAGCAGAGAGTAGGACTTGCTCAGGCCCTAGTCTATGATGCTCCCTTCATTATTCTTGATGAACCCACCAATGGTCTGGATCCTCAGTCTGTCGTTGAATTAAGAGAGTTTATAAAGAAGCTCTCTCTTCATAAAACAATTCTTTTCTCAACTCATATACTCTCAGAAGTAGAACAACTTTGTGACGAAATAACCATTATTCATAATGGGGAAGTGAAGGCTTCTGGGCCTATGGCCGATATCCGTAGAGTATTTAAGAAGGGACTGACTGTAAGCATCGGTGTCAGTTCAGGACAAAAGCTTCCCGACCTGACTCCTTTTGGTGATGTTCATATACAACTTATTTCCCAAGATGCTGTTGAAGACACTTATCAACTTATCTTCAGCACTGAAGAGGATATCCGCAAAGAACTCGGTCGCTATTTCTATGATAAAGGAGTGGGGCTCCTCACTTTAGGACTTGAGGCACCTGAGCTAGAAGACATCTTCTTACAAATGACGGAGAAACAATGATCTTAACAATTTGGAAAAAAGAAGTTGAAAGCTACTTCTCCTCGCCACTGGCCTATGTATTAATTGGTCTGTTCTCTCTCATCAGTGGAGTCATATTTTTTAATCTTTTAGTGACTTACTCAGACGGGATCTTGGCCATACCTGCTCATTTGGCCCAGGAGATATCTTTTGTAGATGAAGTGGTGGTTAAGTTATTCGCTAATATTAATTTCCTATTCTTATTTTTTATTCCTTTGATAACCATGAAGTCATTTTCTGAAGAAAAAAAACAACAAACTCTCGATGTTTACTGGTTAGGGGGAGTTCCAGAGTGGAAATTAGTGCTTGCTAAAAACTTTGCGGCCCTGACTCTTATCTTCGCGATGATCCTTATGACTTGCGTTTATCCCTTAGTTATTTGGGGAGTGGGAATTAGAGATGTATCAATTTTAGGAGCGAGTTACCTTAGTATTATTTTAAATGCTGGTGCCTATATTTCTTTAGGGGTTTTCTGTTCGACCCTTACTCATAATCAAATTATCGCAGGCCTACTTGCTATCTTGGGAATTATGGGAATGTGGATGATCACTTGGGGGAGCCATTTGCATTCAAACTATGTACTGGCAGAGATCTTTGCTTATGTTGGGATTTCTTCACATTTTGAGAGGATTTTAAGAGGACTCATCGGAACACAAGATATCATTTACTACTTGAGCTTTATTTTTCTTTTTAACTTTATGGCCGTTAAAAGCTTAGGAAAAAGGAATTGGTAATGAAAACAAAACTTTTTCCATTATGGGTTATTATTAATTTACTATTGGTTATTGCCTGCCTTTCATTATGGATAACGGCTTCAGAATACCGAACACTCAATATTTCCTTAAGTATCTTCACATTGTGTTTATCACTGATTCTTGTCTTCATAAAAATTGAAGATTTAAAGAAATTTGTACGGACTAAATATTTTAAGAACATGATTGTTCATGTGGTAAACGTGATGCTTGTTGTAGCAATCCTTGGAATGGTTAATTACCTTGGAAATAAAAACTACAAAGAGATAGATATGACTTCTGAGAAGAGAAACAGTTTAGCCGCTCAAACTCTTAAAGTTTTGGAGATGGTGAATGCTCCTCTAAAAATTTCTCTTTTTGCTCAAAGAGAACAATGGACACCTATTCTTCGTCTGCTAAAGCTTTATGAAGCACAAAATAGTAATATCACCATTGAAGCTTTTGATACCGATCTTCGTCCTGACCTGGTGAAGTCATTGGGGATCGTACAAAATGGTACGATCATTCTTAATTATCAAGATAAACAAACACAATTCGTCGTTACCGATGAATTATCCATTACTAACAATCTTCTTAAAATACTTCGTGATCGAGCTTTGATTTTATATATGACAACAGGTCACCAGGAGCTAAGTTGTGAGTCAACGGAAGCCGAAGGAATCAGTGTTCTCTGTGAACAGATAAAGGCCCAGAATTATGATTTAAGAACAGTTGATCTCAGTCAGACAAAAGAAGTTCCTTCTGATGCAGATGCAGTTTTAGTTCTTGGTCCTCAAATTGCTTTTCTTGATTCGGAAGCTGATCAGCTCTCTCGCTTTCTTAAGAGAGGAGGAAGTCTTTTTCTTGCTCTTGCTCCATCTTTTAAACAGAATATTTACCGCAATTTAAATGTACTCGCCTATGACTATGGACTCACTTTAGGAGAGGATATTGTTATAGACCGTTTATCTACGGTTCAAGGAGCCGAAGCCACGATCCCTATAATTAGTGAGTATAACCATGACCATCCTATTACCGCAGGTTTAAACCAGCGAACGATATTCCCACTTTCGGCTTCAGTTCAAGTTCTAGAAGGTCAAGATACGGCCACATTACTGGCCTTTACTTCAAAATTTCCAGGATCCTGGGCCGAAACGGATATTAAGGGAGTAACGGAAGGTCGATCTGATTATCAAGAAGGCAAAGACATTCCTGGCCCAGTGGGGCTCTTAGGAATAGGTGAAAGTACAGAGACTACAACAAACTCTAGATTTGTACTTCTAGGATCCAGCTCTTTTCTTATCAACGGTTACCAAAGCCAGTCTGGTAACAGTACTTTATTTTTGAATGCTCTTTCGTGGATGTTAAACGATGAAGGAATTATTTCTTTCAATAGAACAGCTACTGAAAATGAACCGGTGATTTTAAGTGCTATTCATATTCAAATGATTTTTGTCTTATCCATTATTTTAGTACCTGTTGTTTTCTTTGGAACCGCAATATTTATCTATAGGCGTAGAAGGCTACTATGAAGCAAAATCTTTGGCTCTTTACTGTATTGATTGCTTTGATAACAGGAACCTATTTCTTTCAAGAGAAGAGAGTTGAAGAGGAGTTCAAGAAATCATTAGTGGCCGGGCGCCTTATCAATGAGAAGATAACCACTATTGAGACACCTTATTTTCGTGCGGAAAAAATTAATCAGCAGTGGAAAAATGGAGAAGATTTATTATATCATAACGACCTTCATCGTTTAGTAAAAATGCTTGAAAGCATAAAAGAAATTAAAAAACTTGATGAGACGACAGAAGTCTCTGGGATTGATTTCAAAGTTAATGATACGCTCTTTACACTTGGTGATCTTAATCTTGATAAGTCAGGATTTTACTTCAAAAAGCAAGACAGTGTTTACTTAGCTATTATTGACACTGATACAGCTCAAATACATACTCACGATGATAACTTGAATGAATTGAAACTCGAAGAATTAAAAAGCTTCTTAAATAAAAGGAATGAAGATCTTCTAGAAAAACAACTTTTTCGTTATTACTCCGATCTTGAGTATGAGTCAGTGGCCATTAAGCCAGATGGTGCCCTGGATTTTGAAATTGATTTTAAGGCAAACTCCACACTCCCTTCTCCGATGAAAGGGATTGAAGTCCATGAAGATCTTGGAGGGAAGTTTCGTAGTCTCATTACTCAGATTAAAATAAAAAACAAAATTCCATTCGATGAGAAACTCAAAAAGAATAAACTAGGTGAGATCACTTTTTTTCCTTCAGAACTGAAGTGGGAGATTTATCTCCCTCATAAAGACAAAGCAGATGTCTTCTTATTTGATTCCTTAGGTAATTCATACGAAGCCGTTGGGGGGACTCTGAGGGTATTCTTAATTCAGCTTCAAGACTATTGGGATAAAAAGATTATCCCTCCGTCTGAGTTTAAAGAATTCGATACACTCGCAGTCAATTTTTACCAAGGTATGGAAGAGTTAAATCTTATCGTAAAAAATCGAGAACCTCTCGAGTTTGAGAGTGAAAAGGATCTTAACCAAGAAAAAGTAGGATTATTCTTTCGGGTCATTTTCAATCTTTCTGAATATGATCAAGGTCAAAGAGTTTCTAATCTCACCACGGGCCAAGTGAGGCAGATTCTTTCAGAAGAGAGTCTACGGATAGAATTGATGGGGCAAGAACTTGCAGTGGTTTCTTATGGGCAAGAGATAATTGTGGCCAACTTAACCCATGAATATAAAGTTCATTTCTTAAGAATTGAAAATTTCCCTTTAAATATAAAGGATATGATAAAGTAGTATGATGAGTTCATTCAAAGAAGTTTTAGAAACCTACTTTACCGTTTTATTTCACCCTTTTAAGGTGCATGGGCAGTTTCGATTCCAAATGTCTTCAACGTCTGAATTTTCCCTGAAACCTTTAACTCTTGCGGAAGCAGTAGGGGTGTCATGGGTTTTTTGTATTATGAGGGGATTTTTAAAAATCCTTATTCTTAATCTCCTGATCGTAACCGTAGGTACAGGCTTTTCTGGTATTGAAATCGGCGGGCTTTTTTCTCAGTCAATGACCAGTGGATATACTTTTTTTGTTATTTCTTCTGCTTTAGATATTTTATTCTTTCCTATTGCAGCTCTTATTATAAATGGTTATTGGGCCTGGATTATTAGGCTATTTACGAAATGGCTCAACCCTGAACTCGATCGTGATAAAATTGCTGATCAAATTACCACCCATGCTTTGAGTTCACATATTGTCGGAATTATTCCATTTGTGGGGGAGTTCTTTCAATTTTTAGGTTACTACTTTCTCCTTTATGCAGGTCTACGAGCAAATTTAGGTGCTTCAAGATCCTTTAGCTTTGTGGTCCTAGTTTCACCAATTTTATTGATAATGATGCTACTTTCTCTTTTAACCGTCGTTCTTTTTTATTTAGCTTAGAAAATTAACTCTTTTTTTTTCTTACAGAATGCAAATTCAGTCGGTTAAAAAAATGGTTCGCGTTGTCTTTCTGGACCTTTTTTGAAATTATCATTTCACACACACATTCGTATCGAAGGGATAATTCAGACATGACACACATGTATCGATTTGGGGCCATTGAAGTTATTTGCGGGCCAATGTTTTCTGGAAAAACTGAAGAACTTATTCGTCTCGTTAAAAGAGCTCAGATTGGAAAACAAAGAGTGCAAATCTTTAAACCTGCTATCGATGTTCGTTATGACAAAGAAGATGTGGTGTCTCACTCTTCCCAATCAATTAAAGCAGAGCCTGTTGAAAACGCCGTAGATATTCTTCTTCGTCTTAAAGATTCAACACGTGTTGTGGCCATCGATGAAGTTCAATTTTTTGATGAGTCTGTAATAACTGTCGTGCAAAAACTAGCGGCACGTGGGTACCGAGTGATTTGCGCAGGTCTTGATTTAGATTATAAAGGCCAGCCTTTTGGTCCAATTTCAAGTCTTCTGGCCCTAGCAACTGAAGTGACAAAATTAAAAGCTGTTTGCACGGTTTGTGGTGCCGAAGCAACTCGTTCTCAGAGACTTTCTAATATTGAAGGTCGTGTTTTACTCGGAGAAACGGATCATTATGAAGCCCGTTGTCTTGGCCATTATTACTATGACGAAGATAGTGAGCAAGCTCTCCTGCCTTTAGAAGAAGAAATGGGGCCATTGGCCAACTCTTTGGGTTGCTAAGTCTACAAATAAGAGACAATTCTTTTTTTGCCGTGCTATTCTTGATTCCACAAAAGGATGATTTATGGCACGGGATTCCCAACATCAAAAACTTACATTTTTACCTAATGAAATCACTCACCAGTATGGAGACAATGTTCATATCGTCTCTTCTCCCTTGATGCTTTCGTTACTTGCCAAGTTGGGTCATCCTCAAACTTTTCAGCCACAGATCAATGAACTCACCGGGATGCTTTATTCCTACTTAATGGATAACGTTATTGATCTCTTTTTTCCTCGTAAAACAGTTAAACTTGATACTCGCATGATTGATTCCCACAAAGAGGCGGTTTACGAAGGGCAAATTGTTGATCCAGAAATTCGTTGTGTAAGTGTGGATTTAGCAAGGGCAGGAACTTATCCCTCTCATCTATGCTACAATAAATTAAACTACCTTATGAACCCAAGCTTGGTACGCCAGGACCATTTTTATGTTGCACGATTAACTGATGAGTTAGGAAAAGTAACAGGAGTTAATGTTTCGGGTTCAAAAATTGGGGGAGATGTAGAGGACGCCATCGTTCTTTTTCCTGATCC
>CAYWMU010000107.1:0-8926 GCA_964459395.1 uncultured Bacteriovorax sp. | reverse complement strand
AGATCATAAGGCATGCCTGGTGAAACAATCTGAGTTACGGCCCTCTTAACAATACCTTTAGCGGCTTTGGGGTCTTCCACTTGTTCACAGATCACAACTTTGCGACCTAAACTTGAAATACGATCGACATATGTAGCAGCAGCATGGTGAGGAATACCGGCCATGGGAATTTGATGATCACCCAATTTCCCACGTACCGTAAGTGAGATATTGAGAAGCTTTGAAGCTAGATGAGCATCTTCAAAAAACATTTCATAGAAGTCCCCCATGCGAAACATCAGGAGATTGTCGGGGTATTGTTTTTTTACCTGGTAGTATTGTTCCATCATAGGAGTAAGCTTTACTCCAAGATTTACAAGTTGCTGGATAGTAACTGGTTCTGAAAGTGTCTGATTTTGCATAGGAGGAGCTTATCAAAGGGGGACTATAATCGTCACCTAATTTTCCCTGGCCGCAAAGTAAGCCTAGTCAGGTTTAACTATCTGGATTCACTTTAAAAAGGTATAATGTCTCTATGAAATTGAGAGATCCTAAATCAATAAGTGTTATTGGTCTTTATATTATTCTAAACATTGCCATCATTATTTTTGGCTTTAAGGAAGTCCCATCTTCTTTAGTGGAAAGAAAAAACGCAGCTCCTCTTGCACCGGAGTACTCCAAAGTAGTGGGATTGGATTACTTTAATTTAAAGTCTGGCTCTCCGGTTTTAAGCCTTAAGGCCGAAGAGATGCAGTCCCAAGGTGAAGAGAGTGCTAGCTTCACAGGCCCTCATGGAATTTACCATTATAAAAATAGTGAACAGTCTTTGAAGTATCGAGCTGATAATGCTTTTTATGAAAAAGATAAGGGGTCTTTGCAGTTAGTTGGGGAGGTAGAGCTCATCGATGATCAGGGAGTCTATCAAGGAAAAGAGCTGACTTATTTTTTTGAAAAAGATTTAGTCGAAGGAGTTGATGGGGTTAAGTTTGATGGAGTTGATCCCAAAACTCTTGATCAATTTAAAATCCAGGCCAATAGATTAAAGGCCTATCCTAAACAGAAAATTTCTCAATTTGATGGAGATGTTAAGGGAAAAGTTATTCCTAAAAAAAAGTTTCAGCAAACAATGACGTTTGATTCTGACTCCTTAAAGTTGGATGAGAATAATTCTAAAGCAGAACTTTGGGGAGGGGTAACTATTAATCGCGGGAATTACTTGATAACAGGTGGGAACGCGGAACTCTTTTTTCAGAACTATAATAAAAACCTCAAGTATTTTGTCTTAAATGACGATGTGAAAGTAACTGAAACTTTGCGCACTCCTGAAGGGATTGTGCAGAGGCGGTCCTTTTCTGAAAGTTTAGAGGGATTCGGAAGTGAGAAGAAAATGGTTCTCTCCGGCGCTCCTCGAGTTGAACAAGGAAAAGACGTGATCAAGGGCTATCGCATCACCATCAGAGAGAATGCTGAGTTGATCGAAGTCGATGACGCCATGTCTGATGTACAAGTGAAACGTAAAAGAAACTAAAGGATTGACCGATGAACGCAAGCTTCCATGCGCGTGAGTTAAAAAAAACGTATAACGGTAGGCAGGTTGTAAAAAACGTCAGCCTAGATGTTGAAAGAGGTGAAGTGGTTGGTCTACTTGGACCAAACGGAGCTGGAAAGACAACATCGTTTTATATGATGGTAGGGCTTGTAAAGGCCGATAATGGCAGAATCTCTTTAATGGATGAAAACGTTACTGAAGATCCACTGCACATTAGAGCGAAGAAAGGCATTGGCTACCTTCCGCAAGAGGCCAGTGTTTTTAGAGAGCTTACCGTTGAAGAGAATATTTATTCTGTTCTTGAGGTAAGGGATATTTCTGCGAAGGAAAGAGAAAATGCTCTTGAAAATCTTATTCAAGACTTTGGTCTCTCCCACATCAGAAAATCCAAAGGAAGAGAACTCTCGGGTGGTGAGAGAAGAAGAGTAGAGATTGCGAGATCTCTGGCCCTTGACCCGAAGTTTGTATTGTTAGATGAACCGTTTGCTGGAGTTGACCCATTAGCAGTGAGTGACATTCAGCAAATAATAAAAAGGCTTAAGCACAAAAACATTGGAGTGCTTATTACCGACCACAACGTAAGAGAAACTCTTGGGATTGTAGATCGGGCCTATATTATGAGTCAGGGTGAATTACTTGTGAGTGGCACACCTGAGGAGATCATCAATAACGAGATCGCCCGTAAGTTTTACTTAGGGGAAGAATTTAAGATGTAGAGGAGTTAGCAATGGCGATAAAAATGAATCAGGGGCTGAAGCAGACGCAAAGCTTAATGATCACGCCGCAGCTTCAACAGGCCATTAAATTGTTGACGCTGACCCACCTTGAGATGACCACACTGATCTCTCAAGAAATGGTTGAAAACCCTATGCTCGAAGAAATTGATGGTGAGATGGAAGTGAGCGCAAGCTCCGACTCATCAGAGGATCTAGAATCAAGAGAGGCCACATCTGATAACTTCTCTGGCCCAGAACTGATTGAAGGCTCCCGCGATACATTCGATTGGGAATCCTATTCAGAATCATTTAATAACACTTCATCAACTCCTAACGTAAAGGAAAACATCTCAAGCGAAGATGGTCCGAACTACGAGAACATGGTTTCTCGTGGACAGTCACTGCAAGAGCATCTTGAGTGGCAACTACGAATGGAGAATCTTGATGAAGAAGAACTAAATCTTGCTTTAGAGATTCTTGGAAACATCAACGACGAAGGTTATCTTGATCTGTGCTTCGAAGAGATTCTAGCAAATCATCCAGAAATGGATAAAGACAAAGCGCTAGGTGTTCTTGGGCTTATTCAGCATCTTGATCCTATCGGATGTGGAGCTCATACTCTAGAAGAGTGTTTAAACGTTCAGGCGCGTATGCTTCCTGAAAGATCACCTCTAGCTGAACTTATTATTCAAAAAGCTCTCAAAGACCTTGAGAAAAAAGATTATAACAAAATCGCAAAAGACTTCGGTGTCACGAAAGAAAAAGTAAAAGACGCTGAGTTAATTATCATGAGTCTTAATCCCAAACCAGGTCGCCTGGTTTCAAGTGATGAAACTCAGTATATTGTTCCTGATATCTTCGTTGCAGAAGTCGGTGGAGAGTTCGTTGTTCAGGTCAACGACGAAGGAGTTCCTCGTCTTCGCATCTCAAATCTTTATAAGTCACTTATCAAGAACTCAAATAGTAATGCTGATGCTAAAGAGTTTGTTCAAGATAAGCTTCGTTCAGCACTGTGGCTTATTAAGTCTATCGAGAACCGTCAGAAAACCATTTATAAAGTTGCTGAGTCTATTGTTCGCACTCAGCAGGAGTTCTTCAAGAAAGGTCCGGCTTTTCTAAAGCCCATGATTCTTAAAGACATCGCTAATGAAATTGGCATGCATGAATCAACAGTGTCACGTGTGACAACGAATAAATACATGCATACACCAATTGGAACTTTTGAACTGAAGTATTTTTTTAACGCTGGTATTGGTGGGAAAAACGGCGGTATCGATATTGCTGGAGAGACATTAAAGCTCAAAATTAAAGAACTGATCGCTAACGAAGATCCGAAAAGGCCGTTATCAGATCAGAAAATATCTGAGCTCCTTTCCACTAAAGATATCGTTGTTGCTCGTCGAACAGTCGCAAAATATCGTGAGATGATGGGGGTTCCACCTTCATCGAAAAGAAAAAAGTAGGAGGTTGGCCGATGATTTAAACTTGTGAACCGCAATCGAGATTGAATATTAAAAGAACTAACTATAGAGGCACGTCTATTATGAAATTAAAAATCTCTTTCAAACACCTTAAGCACACAGAAGCTCTTGATGAACGAATTAAAGAAAAATCAGAAAAATTCAAAAAGTACTTTCAAGCGCGAATCGATGTGCAATGGGTTTGTTGGGTTCATGAAGACGAACATTGGGCAGAAGTGAAAGTATTTGGTCCTAAGTTCGAATTTTTTGCCAAGGCGAGTGCAGACAATATGTACAAATCACTTGATCTGGTCGTAGAGAAAATTGAGCGCCAGTTTGAGAAGCAAAAAGATATCTACAAAAAACACAAGAATAAATATCAGTCACATAAATATCAAAGCATGTTTGCTCAGATTAAAGATGAAGAGGAAGCATACTTTGAAGAATACGAAGATAAATCAGCTTAAAATAGACGCAATAGGGCCCTCATAAGAGGGCCTTTCCATTATTCATTCTTTCATCAAAAAGACCGATAAGATCTCCGTATGGAGAGATACCAAATTCCTCTTATTCTTTTCGTGTTGTTGGCCCTAACTTCTTCCTTGGCCAATGCTTCCTGTGAAATTTCATTTAATGAATCCTCAAAGATTTATACTTTTGAATGTGAGAAAAGGCTTCATCACTTTCAAATATCGAGTGGAACGAATTTAACGAGAACATACGAGAAGATGAAAGAAGTCTATCTTAAGAATTCAAAGAACAAAGAAGCAGATGAGAAATATTTAAAAGAGCTTTTTTTTACTCATCTAGAAAGTGAATTTCGTTTTGAGTATCCAGGAGATGAAGAACTCATAGAAAACTTAATATCGGATCTCGGAAAAATTAATGATGAGTTTTTAACAGGGCCTGACTGTCTAGAAGATTTTGAAAAATACGATCTAGAGATGACTCCATTCGTAGATTTGAATCTAAAAGATATTCCGAAAGAGACTTTAGTAAGAGAGTTTTCCGATGCAAAAATGCGCGAAGATGGTTTCTTTAACCTTGGTAAATTGCAAGAAGTTTCAATAAATCTAAGAACAGACAATGATAACTTCCTTCATGGAGGTGGAATCATCCTTGCTAACAGAGATAAAAATTCGCCGAAGGTCTGGTGGGAAGGAGACGATAGAGGTTATACCTTTGGAGAGTCCCTTGAATTAAAATTTAATTTCGAAGAAGGCTCTGTCAAAGGAAGGCAGTATACTGAAGGTTATAGTAGTCTTGCTTCCGTCATTAAAGATGTTGAGGTCTGTAATAAGGGAAAATGTAAAACAGTTCCTACGATCTTTAAAAGAGATGAAGAGAATAAACGCTATCAAACTTTCATGACCATTGATGGACTTGAAATCGAATTACGAAAAAATCATATCAATGGAGATGTCTACGTGAAGATGGGTGGTTCTATTGAAAGACTAACCGATACGAATAAGGGACTCGCCCAAGTTCTCCAAACTGCCTGGCACAAAGTAAACGAAGAAAGAATCATTCAGTACCATAACCTTGATCATATGGAAGACAGATACCGTATGCAGGTTAATTCCGGACTAGGAATTGCCAAGGAAAAAAATATTCAAAATTGGCTTTCCGTTCGCGGGGCCATCGAAGGCAACACTCAAGTAAGTACAGACGGACTCAAAAACTCCTACGTGGGAATACGGGCCGAAGTCGGCATTGATTCTGGAACCTTCCTCCGTCCACACGAAAAACAAGTCCCCGTCCTTGAGGCCAAAATGTATATGGACGCCAAAAAGTACGGAGACGGAGAGAGCGCTTATGTGCAGGCCGGAGTCACTCTCTACGGAAACGTCTATTCAGACAGAGATGGAAATATCGTTTCACTATTTGCAGGAGCAGAAAAGTGGGACACTCCTTCATCTCGACTCTACGGAGGAGCCGAAATTCTAGAAAGGCATCGGGCCGATTTGAATCACATTGTGGGGGTTCAGTTTCGGAGGAAGTTTTAGACGGGGAGGTATCATGATAGAGAGGGGTATGGAGATCCTAATTTAATAGTAAAGTTTGGCGAAGTAGATCAAAATGCTGAAGATTTTGAAATTTTGAAAAAAAATGAGGGAAACCCTGTTCTGAGGTATATTTATCTGACAGTGGTAAATGAGTCTTATCCTCTTTGGTGCGTAGAAAAGAAAGCTTTTATTGAGCTTTAAAAAAGGAAAACATGTTTTTCAGAATCGTAAAATTAACCTTTATGTTCTTGTTGATTTTAGAGGATAGTTTTGCTGACTCTAAAAAATACTTAGCTAACTTACCATCACCAACTCCTGAAAACCTAAGATGGTTTATGCCTGCTGATGGGTGGGACTTGTATGAAGGCTACATTTTCAAAGGCAAGGCTTTTAGAATTGCCGAAAAAATTGGAGATGAAAAATTTCGAGGCAAAGCATTTGGGCTTAAAATGTATGACAATCCTTCTCTAGAGGGCAAGTATTACGTAGTAGGTTCTGGCCAGATTCTAGATAAAGTATACGGACAGAATATTTGCTCTTCGGTTGGAAAAACTAGTAATGATTTCAACCTCGGCCAATTACTTATATGTCAAAGTTCATGTAGGAATTTATCTGATAATGAGAAAAAGGAAAAGTTAGATAGCTTGAAGCCATTCCCAGTCTCAGGATATGCCTTCTATGAGCAAACTCTGGCTCGAAAGTTATATGAAAACTGTCCAATAAGTTTGGATTCATTTTCCAGTTATTACTTGTCCGATGGACCTGAAAACGAATCACTATACGAAGTGTTAAAGCAAAGAGGCGGACAGGCAGGAGACTATTATCATAACTACTACTTTATAACACCAAGTACCGATTTTGATAAAGGGTATGTAAAATTAGTAGTTGGAGATAAAAAGTTTTATCTCGATGTGCGAGTGTGCAAAGAGCGTCCTGAACACTGCAAATTTATTGATAGAGATCTTTCTTGGTTTGAAAAAGATTGGATTAGTTTGCAGAGGCATAAAGAAAAAAAAGACATTACCATTCTCAATATCCTTATCAATGAGCTTAAGCCTTGTGTGAAAAAGAAAGATCTTGAGTGTATCAAAAAGTATTTCGCTGATCCCGTTAGACATGAGTTCCTTGCAGAATGGTATCATGGATATAAATTTCCAGAAGTTTCCTTAGAGAAGGACTTTTTAAAAGAGCTCGATGCTTGTCTTAATTATGAACAGTTGTTGCCACACCTAATGGGGACTAGGGGTGTGAATAAGGTTTGTAAATTTATGTATAGAGCGGACTCCTCTTTGGGTGGGGATGAGAAGAAAAAACAAGATGAAAGAAGCAACCTTTTAATCATTGGTATAGATTATCCTGAGTCAGTTAGAGTTGGTTCTACCTATGATAGCATCTATTCAATGCCAAGGAATTAGCTTTGAATTTACTACAAGGGCATTTCAAAAGGAAATTTTATAAGGATATTGAATAGTATTAAAGGTAAGAAGTTAGATGCTCTTACGAAAGGTATAAAAGTATATGACAGTCCTGATTTTAAGGGGAAACCATGTGATAGCCCTTTTTAGGGCCAGTCCACTAGTCAGTACTTATAGGAGTTCGGCTAGATTAATATTTTTTATTATTTCTACTTGTGAAAACTTATCACTTTTAAGTTAAAGGTCAGTCACATCGAAAATGGTCTTTAATGAAATATTTAGTGCCAAGCGATTTTACGGATTGTTGAAACTTTCGGGTCATATCTACCATTGAGAATATTATCCAGTGTAGCCCTTGAAATATCATCACCACATTCTTTAATCCAAAAGTCATAAGGAGATTTATATCCTTTCTTTTCAATAAGGGAGCGAATGTGGTTTCCAAAACTTTCTGACCAGTTGTCATTTTTTTTTATTAGCTTTTTCAACAGCAACCCCTGAAAATTAAGTTGTCTGACCTTCCAGCCTAGATTGAGTCACACTGCATATATTTCCTTATCGTAACTTTCCAAAAATTCTTTCGGTGTTTTCATTTTTAGAGAACTATGTGGTCTCTCATTATTGTATTCGTCTCTCCATTCCCGGGCTGACCATTTGGGGAATTCCTGAAAACTTTGATAATTATTCTGTTTCTTTTAAAGGAATAGGAGAGGAAAGTATTGTAGTTAAGAAATATGATTCGCTTGATTGTAAAATTTAGAAATGGCAAAATGTCAAAATATACTGATAAAAGAGTTTTGTGGAGATATCAAGATCAAGAAAGTTTTGATGACTTAAGTTTGAATGTTTCATTTGGAGAGGTTTTAGAGGAGTCCGAAGTTATTATTCTAGAAAATGTACAGAAAAATATCAAAACAGGAACTCGCTATATTTACCTTGCTATAGAAAATAAAGTAGGAAATCACGGTTGGTGTATTGAAAAAAAAACTGCAATAGAAATTTGAAGGATCACCTATGATTTTAATAAGAGGAATAGTAGCAGTTAGTTTGTTTGCTGTTTCGTTGGGTATACTAGGGAAAGATGCTGGACCAAGTAATGAGAGTTTACGTTGGATACTTCCAGCTGATGGCTGGAGAGAAAGCGAAGGTTATCTTGCAAAGGGACATTACTTTAGGATTTCGAGTGATGTAGGAGGGAGGAGATACCGCGGAGGTGTTGAAGGAATTAAAATATATGAAAACCCTGAACTTAAAGAAAGCCCTTATATTATCACTTATTCATGGTTAATGGATAAAGATAGTAAAATTCTTTGTGATAATAAAAGCAGATACACACCAAATTATAAAACTTCACAGATTTTTGTATGCGATAATTTTTGTCGCAAAATAAGTGAGAGTTGGAGAAAAAACTTAATTAGCAATGTGAATGAGGGAGGAGTCGCCACCCCTACTTATCACTCGGAATTAAATAGAACTAGTTTTGGTAATTGTAAGATAAGGATAGATGGATATAGTAAAATTTATTCTACAGACAATGGTCCGGAGAATGATGATATTAGCTATTCTTTAACTCACTTCTTTAGAGACCTTGACTGGGGAACAAACTTTTATCTTAAAACTGATGATACCGATTTTAAAAAGGGATATATCACTCTCAAGGATAAGGATAAAAAGTATTATCTAGATGTCCGCTTTTGTCTCAAAGATCCTCAATTTTGTCGTTTTGTTAATATAGAAAAGTCTGAGTATGAAAGAGATTTAGAAAGACTCGAGAAGATAAAAAAAGAGAAAAGTTTTGCAC
>CAYWMU010000106.1:0-8932 GCA_964459395.1 uncultured Bacteriovorax sp. | reverse complement strand
TTATAATTTCTAAGCTAACCTGACTCATTCTTTCTAACCCTGCATCTTCAGCATCTCCAGAAACTTTCGCAGAAGCAAAGGTGATTGTTGGATTATAAGAAATATTCTTTAGTCCCCAAGATTCAAGGTTAATTCTTTTACCTAGTTTTAAGTAGAATGCACTATAGTCGTATTCGAACTTATCCTTCCCAGAAGAGTCTTTAGTCTCTTCTTTAGAAGAACCTGCTGCAACAATGGCCTGGATCCACCAAGAATTAAAAACGTCTTGATTAAAGTTGTATCCAACTCCAATTCCTATTTCTGTTGCATTTTCTTTATTTTCTACCTTATTCCCATTCACTCCTTTCATCTCTGAGTCACTAGATTCTGTCTCGATAAAAGCTCCAATCATAAAGCGATTAGGAAACACATAACTATAATTTAGACTTAGGTTACCCTTAGTCACATCATGATCTTTAATGCCAGACTCATCCTTATCCCAATCAAAAATTGTAGCTACACCACTCCACCCAAACCCATTCGTTCCAATTGATATAATGTGTTTAGGTTGCTCCTCTTGAGCAAAAACAGAAAAAGAACAAAGTAGAAGTGCACTACAGATTAATTTCTTCATAAAACTCCCTTTTTATCGAAGAATAAATAATGACTTTTTAGAATAACAAGCGCGGAATTATGGTCAACTTAAGATTCTTACCTAAAAGCTTTAAGAACCACTTCTTTACGATGAGAGGGAAGATACTTAATGACAGTCTTAAGGCCCGTCTTCTCAATAGACTGAATAATATTTTGTAGATTATGAAGATGTTTATCTTGGTTAATTTTGAGAGTGAGAAGTAGCCCTTGGGGCCTTAGAAAAGTAAGAAGTCGAATAACTTCCTTAACCACAACAGTAGGTGGCAAATTAATATCTGATACAATCCAATCAACTGGCTCTCTAAAATAATGAGGTCCTAGACTCTCAAAAGGTTTTTGAATATGCTTAAATTTTGGATTTCGGAGAACCACCTCATCCATCATAGCTGGATCAACCCCAATAACCTCACACCCCTGTTCAAGTAAAAACTGACTTGCCCCACCTGGTGCACTTCCCAGCTCAAGGACTCTTGTCCCTTGTCTAAAATCTAAGTTCAAAGATTCCGTTGCTTCAGCGATTTTATAGTAGGCACGAGAAGGACAATTGACCTCCCCTAAGAAAGTTACTTCTCCAGGAGTCTGAAGATGATGATCCTCTAAAATATACTCTCCAAGCCAATACTCATCCGTGTCGATTTTCATTAAAAGACGGACCGTCTCACCAACCTTAAACCAGGTGTTATCTGAGATGGTTATTAAGTCATTATCAAGACCCAGTTCCGGGATTCTCGTCCAGGCCCAGTAAGGCGCCTTTAGTTCATTTATACTAGTTTTACCAAGGGAGAGACCCGCAACACGGGCAAAGACAGGGTCAAATTTTTTTGCACAATTCCCTTTGAAAGTGAAAAATCCTGATCTAGAATACGCCAGCTTTAAATCCGGATATTTTAGTTTCATTTCATACTTAAAAAGTTGTTGGGCTTCTGGATTAACAAGAGCAAAAAAATACTGAGTCATAGTTATGAATATCAGAGAATTTTGTGAAAATCTTTTGAAAAATTACGAAGAAATGTCTTCGGCATTTTCCATCGCTCAAACTAAGAATAATTTACAGTGCCCCAGCAACTGTGGGAGGTGTTGCGAAAACCCCTCCATAGAAGCATCCGTTCTCGAGATGCTTCCAATGGCCCTCTACCTGCACGATAATAATCTAACCGACACCTACCTGGAAAAAATTGACCAGGCCATGAATACCACTCAATACTGCGTGGGGTTTCAAAACAACCGCTGTCACTTCTACAAATTCCGCCCCATCATTTGCCGTATGTTCGGAGTAAGTGGTCAAATCGATAAGAACAAAGAGCTCAGGGCCAGCATCTGCAAAATTCTTAAAGAACACTATCCTCAAGACTCTCACAAGGTCATTCTAGACCCAGAAAACTATGACTTACCAGTTATGACTCATTGGGCATCCAAGCTTCTTACACTAGAACCAGAGCTTCTTTCTAATAGAATGCACATCAACCTCGCCCTTCAAAAGGCCATCCATAAAGTTGAACTCCACCTGTTCTACGCAGAGCAGAAAGATGTAAGATAAGTTAAGGAATTAGCACTCGAATGTTAAAGTTTTGTTAAGAACAAATATTAGAAAAAATTAAGTGACATTTAAGATAGGCTTTCATACGATTTTAAAAAAGGAAATGGAATCCTATGAATAAACTACTTTTGGCACTAGCTTTTCTTACATCTCTATCAGCTGCGGCTCAAGAAAGATACGCTTACTATGGAGAAGACTTTTACAGAGAATTCCCAAGGATTTCTAAAGACCAACTTCACCGCATCCTTTCAAGCGGACATATCCCTCAAAAAGGTGATTATGATCGCATTGTTGACTCATGCAGAGATGCCAACGGCAACTGCTATGAGCAGAACGTGTTAGGATACAGCAACGCCAGAAAAGTTATGTTTGGCGAATTAGACAAAGAACAAGACAGCAGAGGAACATACGTTCGTGATGTTTACTGTGACAGAAAGTTCTATTTCACAGATCCTAACGATGCTATGAGACGCCATACGGACGTTAATACTGAGCACACGTGGCCTCAATCAAAGTTCAACGGCCGCTTTAATAAAGAAATGCAAAAATCAGATCTTCACCACCTTTATCCTACTGACTCAAAAGCTAACTCACGTCGTGGGAACTACAGATTTGGCGATGTTTCTGCTAATCAAGATTCTCTTAATTTAGACTACTGTTCAGGCTCACGTTTTGGTGGAAGAGATAATGTTTTCAGCCCACCACAAGAGCACCAAGGTAACGTAGCTCGCGCTCTCTTCTACTTTGCAACACGCTACAACCTTAAAATTCACCCTGCTGAAGAAGTTATCCTTCGTCTTTGGGATAAAATGGATCCAATTGACCAAGACGAAATTGACAGACATAACAAAATCTTCAAATACCAGAAAGTCAGAAACCCATTCATCGATCATCCTGAGCTCACCGACTACATCGGAGACTTTTAATACCAAGGCCCTCTTCCGAGGGCCTTTTTTTTTACACTTCACCATAAATAAAGTACCGTTTTACCCAGAAGTAAAAAAGGAGTGAAACATGGCCGGTTTTAACAAGGTCGTCACAAGCTACGAAGAAGCCTTAGCAGGTCTTAAAAATGATATGTTTTTAATGGTTGGAGGATTTGGTCTTTGCGGTATTCCAGAAAACCTTATTGCTCACATTAAAAAAACTGGCGTTACTGGTTTAACATGCGTTTCTAATAATGCTGGAGTTGATGGATTTGGATTAGGACTTTTGCTCGAACAGAAACAAATCAAAAAAATGATTTCATCCTATGTGGGAGAGAATGCTCTTTTTGAAAAACTTGTTCTCTCTGGAGAGCTTGAATTAGAACTTACTCCACAGGGAACACTTGCGGAAAAAATCCGTGCTACTGGAGCGGGGATTCCTGCTTTCTTCACGGCCACTGGTTATGGAACTGTCATTGCTGAAGGCAAAGACGTTAAAGTAATTGATGGAAGACCCTATATTCTAGAACACGCTTTTCCAAAAGCTGACTTCTCTCTCGTTAAAGCGTGGAAGGCGGATACTTTCGGAAATCTTATCTTCAGAAAAACTGCCGCTAACTTTAATCCTATGATGTGCTCAGCTGCAAAGATCACAGTGGTTGAAGTGGAAGAGATTGTAGGGCCCGGTGAACTAGATCCCAACTACATTCACATCCCTGGTATTTATGTTGACCGCGTGATTAAAGGAAACTTTGAGAAACGTATTGAACAAAAAACTATCAAGAAATAAGTGAGAACTATATGGCACTATCAAGAGAACAAATTGCTCAGAGAATTGCTCGTGAACTTAAGGATGGCTACTACGTTAACTTAGGTATTGGTATCCCTACTTTAGTGGCCAACTACATCCCTAAAGGGATCTCTGTTATGTTTCAATCTGAAAATGGTATTCTAGGTATGGGAGAATTCCCTACTGAAGAAAATATTGATGCTGATTTAATCAACGCTGGGAAACAAACAGTCACTGTCATTGATGGAGCGGCTTTCTTCTCATCAGCAGACTCCTTCGCCATGATTCGTGGAGGTCACGTTGATCTTACGGTTCTTGGAGCATTCGAAGTTGATGCTACCGGTGCCCTTGCCTCTTGGATGATTCCAGGAAAGATGGTTAAGGGTATGGGTGGGGCCATGGATCTAGTGGCCGGAGCTGAGAATATCATTGTGGCCATGAGCCATGCTTCCAAAGATGGAAAATCTAAAATTTTAAATAAGTGTAGTCTTCCTTTAACGGGAGTTGACTGCGTAAAGCTCGTTGTAACAGATCTCGCTGTAATGCGCTTAGAAGATGGCAAGTTTCATCTCTTAGAACGCGCTCCTGGGGTAAGTGTTGAAGAAATTCAAAAACTCACCGAAGCTCCTTTAGTCATTAATGGAGATATCCCGGAGATGACCTTCTAATATGAAAAGAATAGTCGTTAAATTCGGCTCTTTGGCAGTTACTAAAAATGAGGGCGGAGTTGACCTCGATAAAATTCAAAAGCTTTGCCTAGAGATAAAGAATCTTCACTCTCTAGGTTATGGCCCAATTATTGTCAGCTCCGGTGCAATCAATGCTTGTGGAAGTTTAGTGACCAGACCTTCTGAAAAGAAGATGATGATCGCTTATCAGCAGGCCCGGGCCGCTCTTGGACAACCACTTTTAATGAAGGCTTATGTTGAGACCCTTTCAAAACTAGGCCTTCATTGTGCTCAAGTTTTAGTTACTCACGAGGACTTTAAAGATAGAAAACGCTTTCTTAATATTAGAAACACCGTTAACCATTTACTTGAAAACAACATTGTCCCTATTGTGAATGAAAATGACACCGTTTCATTCGAAGAAATCACCGTGGGAGATAATGACCAGCTGGCCGTTATGATGACGGAAGCCACGGACGCTGAAAAACTCATCCTTCTCACTGAAGCCGATGGACTCTTTGATAAAAATCCTAAAGACCCTGATGCTAAGAGATTTGAAGTGGTGGACTTTCAAGATGATTTCTCTGGAGTAAAGTTTGCGGCGAAGACTAATGTTGGTCGCGGCGGAATGGACACCAAACTCAAAGCAGTTAGAAAGCTCACCCCTATTGGAGTTGATGTTATCATAGGATCTTTTCTAGTGGATCTACCTATCACTCGTCTTCTTAGAGGTGAAGGTGGAACCCTTTTTAAGGGCCGTCCAGAAAAGCAAAAATCTCGTCGAAAAAGCTGGCTTTCAACCCTTGCCAAAAACGAGTCATGGGTAGTTGTTGATGAAGGATGCGCTGCTGCCATACTTAAAGGCAACACTTCCCTCCTTCCAGTGGGAGTCAAAAAGGTACAGGGTACCTTTCGCCGGGGAGATGTGATTGCCGTCAAGCATAAGAATAAAATACTGGCGATAGGAATTTCAGAATTTAATTACAAGGAAATGGATCTCATTAAAGGTAAAAAATCAGATGAGATTAATTTGCTCATTAGTGATGCCCATTCTAAAGTGGCCATTCACAGAGATAACTTAGTTTTAAAAGAATAGATGGAGGAGATAAAATGGCCACGTTTGATTTGGTTTCAAAAGTTAATGAAATGGAACTAGCAAATGCAATTTCAAATGCAATGAAAGTCGTAAATGGAAGATTTGACTTCAAAGGGTCAGACGCTTCAATTGAATATAAAGAAAAAGAAAAACTTATTGAAATGCGCGCTGAGGATGAAACAAAGGTTCGTGCTCTACTTGATATCTTACGTACGAATATGGGTAAGCGAGGGATCAGTTTCAAAGGAATGAAAGAGTCAAAGATTGAGCCAACAGGCAACAGAATGTACAAAATGACTCTTACTCTAAGTGCGGGCTTTGATAAAGATTCTCAAAAAACGGTGAACCGTCTTATCAAAGAATCAGGCTTCAAAGGTAAATCGCAATATATGGATGAGAAATTTCGCCTAGAAAGTAAATCCATCGATGAGCTTCAGTCTGTTTTCCAATTTTTAAAAAACCACGATGACTTAGATCTTCAAATATCGATGGAAAACATGAAACGCTAAGGAGCGTAAATATGAGTTTAATGGACAAAGTTAACAGCGACATCAAAGAAGCAATGAAAGCAAAACAACAAGCACGTCTTGATGCTCTTCGTATGCTCAAAGCTGAATTTATCAAGAACAACACTTCAGTAAAGCCAACTGATGAGATGAGCGTGGCCATTTCTCACGCTAAACGTCTCTCGGACTCTCTTGAACTGTATCAAGGTAATGAAGAGGCTACTGCTAAAATTAAAGAAGAGCTTGCTGTTATTCAAGAGTATCTTCCTAAAGCACTCGAAGAATCTGAAGTTGTAAATATGATAAATAAAATCAAAGATGCTGGTGCTAAGGATATGGGGTCGATTATGAAAGAACTCCAACCTCAAATCAAAGGTCGCTTTGATGGTAAGCGCGCTAGTGATCTTGTAAAAGCTGCTCTTTAGAGAATAGTATGACGGTGCAGAGTTTCGGTGAAAAGTTTGATTTAGTAAAACTCATCCAGGCAAGAAATCTTGCAAAAGAAATTGCCTATGAAGTAAGAGATTTTATTAAACCTGGTATGACCGAAACTCACACCCATCAATTCTACAAAGAGATTTGCCAAAAACATGGCATCACTAAACAATGGCATCCTCCTAAGTTTCGTTTCGGTCCTAATACTCTTCTTAATTTCAAAGATAAATCCCAAGACTACGTTCTAAAAGAAAACGATATTTTCTTTATTGATCTAGGGCCTATCATTAATGATCATGAAGCTGATTTCGGAGAAACATTCTTCATTGGCTCTAACTTAGAACATAAAAGAATTTGTGAGCTACAACGAAAGATTTTTAATGAAGTTCGTGACTACTGGCAAACCACTTACAAGTCAGGCATGGAGCTTTATCAATTTGCTAAAGACTTAGCGGCTTCTCACAATGTAATTTTAAATATAGATCAAGATGGTCACCGGATCGGAGATTTTCCTCATCACATCTACTACAAGGGAAGTCTTCAGGAAACTGACTTTCAAATTGTTCCTAATGCCTGGATTCTTGAGATCCACCTCTGGGACAAAGATAAAAGATTTGGAGCCTTTTATGAGGACCTCCTAACGGATTTTAACCTGATTTAACTCTGTTTATCATTCTTACTGACGTAGACCCGCCGATAAGATATCCGCTGAAGCACTAGACTTGATAAGAGCATAGAACCTAACCCCATAAGAACGAATGTCATTTCCATAAATCCTCCTTTCTTTAATCCATCCCTGGTGCATTAAGTTCAAAGGGCCAATCCTTAGCTCTTTCGTACTCTAATGAGCATCTTTCATGCCAGTTTTAAATTCCATTTTTCAGGTAGTTATCGCTTTAGTAGTGTCATCCTAACACCGCCTTCCTATAGTCATCCTGACCCTAGGAACTCTAAAAGTGGTTCATCCATGAACCTAACTACCATCCTTGAAATTCTTTTGTTTTTTAACTTCTTCTTTCTCATTTTAAAAATCATCCTGATCTTTAAAATTCTCTGAGAGAGAAGTTGTTATAAACCTATAGAGCGAAAAGCATGCCAAGTTTTTCACCACGATTTGCCCCTATAATCATCGTTTCGGGGCCAAGTTGAAACTAGTAGTAGTGTCACCACTGGTGCCAAGAGAGTAAGTAGTTGAGCGAATAATTTTTTATGAAAAGATTTTTCAAAATGACTTGTGAACTCATCTTTTTTTTGGAACGATTTATTTAGGAATCAATGATTGGTTCTTTTAATTCTACCAAGAAGGTAATTCATGCAACCACACTACTACATCATGAAAGGCAAAAAGATTCTTCGATTAGAAGCTGATACAAGCTTTGAAAGTCTATGTCCCAAGCTCCAAGAAAATCTAATCGATGTAGATGCTGAATCGCTCAACCAAGAGCAGGCCAATTGGCGAGTCGTTATTTTTCGAGATGAAATTATGGAACTCGACGAATATCAGGAATGGCTTCTCACTCCTGAGGCACAAAATTGGGTTGAAGAATACGAACTTGACCTAGTTGCCAACTAGACAAGGCACTAGTGGTGCTTCAAATAATTGCCACCTCACCCTTAAACTACTAATTTTTATGGCTTCTAATTCCTGAGCCTTTTTGTATGCCATAATAATCCTACTTAAAGGGGGTCATTTTGGATACGAAACTTAATCCACAACATTCTTCTCGGCAGGAAATCATAAAAAATTTTATGCCTACAATTCGTTATTGGGCCAAGCACTATCACTACCAGTGCCACCAGGTCCTCGAGTTTGAAGATTTAGTGATGGTGGGAGTGATCGGTCTGATCGATGCTCTTAATAAATATAAGAAAGAAAAAAAGAATCAATTTAAAACCTACGCTGAATTCAGAATCAGAGGTGAGATTGTTGATGAACTTCGAAAGCAAGACTGGATGACTCGTAGTGAACGTACAAAACAAAAACAATACTTAAAAGCGAAGAAAGACCTTACTAGTGAGCTAGGCCGAGTGCCTACCACTAAAGAAATACAAAACGTTCTTCCTTTTAAAAGTAAGGATATGATTCGAATGGAGCAATATGAGTCAGGTGACACTATCAAACAATATATTGAGGGAGAAACAATAGGTCTTAAAGATAACATTTCAGAGTTTGAAATTTATTCTTTGAAAAAAACGCTCAGTGTAGTTCTTGATGAGTTACCACGAACCATGAGGATTATTATTCAATTAAAATATTATGAGGACTTAAACTTCTACGACATCTCCAAAGTCGTCAATCTTTCAGAAGGGCGCATCTGTCAGCTTCATGCTGCAGCCCTGC
>CAYWMU010000105.1:0-8967 GCA_964459395.1 uncultured Bacteriovorax sp. | reverse complement strand
CTTTCTCAATAAACTTCTTTTTCAAGCGGCTCCACCGGAAAAGAGATATTTGATTCTAGAGCACTTTTATACTTTGCCAGCACTGCTTATAGAAAGGTTTTATCAAGGGAGGTTATCAGGCAAAGATAAAATCAGAATATTCTTGGGAAAGCCACCGGTTTCGATCACCCATTTCTTAAAGGTTTTAATTACAGGGAGATGAGCTAGAAATTTATTTATAGTAGAGATGCTCTCGACAGTTTCTCAAATCATCATAATTTATATCTTGGTTCATTCTCAGAGCAATTTCTTTAGCGCTCCTAGGACCTCTGTAAAACTCCTGATGATAACTCCAAAAGAGAAGATGGGCCTCTCTCATAGTTCTTTTATCATTTTCAGCGATACTTCTCGGATTAAGATCTTTACCTCTGACAAAAATAAAATTCGGAGTGACGTCACGATAGTTTCGCTTTTTTTGAGAAGTAATTTCACTAAACTCTTCTAGGCTAACGCCACTTTCTAATAATTTTTTTAGATGTGGTGTTAGATAGCAGCGACCAGATGAAGCGACCCAGCCGTTCTCCATCATGATGTCCATGATATCAAGGGCCATAGTCTCCAAAAGGTCAGTTCGGTAATAAGCAAAGTGTTCATGGAATACCGTCCAAGGATTTATCCCCTTGAAGTATTTACGATAAAGAGGTCGAAGTTTACTCTTATAAAATTGCATTAAGGCTAGATCAGTCAGTTCTTTTTCATTCTCAATAAAGATATCAATCTCTGCATGAGCGAGTTCATGAAAAATTGTTGTAACTGGAGTGAAGCCTGAATAATTTGGAGTTAAAATATTTTGAGCGTTCTTAACTGAATATCTCTTACCTTTTTTAGAGAGAAGAGACTCATCAAGGGAGATGGTATTAGTTTTATCATTATATGTTGCGGTTGCATCTGGACTAAGAATTCTTCCTAAACGACCAAATTTTGTCACTCGAATTTTATCTGATGTGAGATTGGCCCGTTCTATTTTATCGAAATAAAATGCTTTTTTGAGTCCATCGTTAAAATCGCGAAGAGAGGCCTCGGCTGAGAAACTAAGAGAAAGAGTTATCAAGATAATGATTTTCATCACTCAATTAACTCTTACAAGATGAAGAGAGGCAACTTTTAAGCTGAGCTGTAAGAGTTTCTCAGATAGTTAACGAGTAAACCAGACGTAACCAATGAGATTGTCTCGAAAACTATATATCGCCACAACATGACTTGGAGTTTCCTGTCCAACAACTCCTGTTACCCATTCTTCATCTAATACAGAACCATTAAGAACTACTCTTGATTTTAATTCACAATGAAGTTCAGGATTAGATTCAAAACGAGTAGTATATATTTTTCTAAATCTCTCCATCCCTTCACATATTTTTTCTGGTTCTCCGTTAAGGCGCCAGACTTGAACTTCTGGATGAAAGAATGTGCAAAATAGATCTATATCTCTTTGGTTGTAAGCGTTTAGTTGGCCCTGAACTAATTCGAGCATTTTATCTTTATTCATTATTTACCTTCAGTGAAAGTATATGTTCTATTTGGTTTGATATTTCTTTTTATCTGTTTAAGGCCAGAATTCCAGGTGATCTCTAAGTGACTTATATTCTCTATCTTTCCAAGGCCAAAATGAAGGACCGGATCATTTTGTTGGTTAAGTGTTCCTGTTACACCTTCGACTTGCTTTAAGAACTGACCGTTTTTATGAAAAACTCTTACTTGGCTCGTCACGGGGACTTTACCTGATTTTGTTCCGACAAGTTTAATGCGAAGATAGTTATTATCTGTTTCATAAATATTTTTGAAGATTCTCACACGAGGAGTTGCATCAACAGCTTCCCGTCCAGATACAATAAGATCCATTTTTCCATCATTGTTTAAATCCGCCCATGCTCCTGCATAGCTATCATAAACCTTGGGTCCAAGATGAGTGAGGTTTTGAAAGCGAAAGTTTCCGCGGTTTTTGAAGAGAAGAGAGTAAGCATAATTCAGATTATAAACTTGAGATACGTAGATATCAGTCAAGCCGTCATTATCAAAGTCAGCAGCAGTAGCATGGGCCCATAATTCATCCCCTTGATACTTTGAATAATCACCGATGGGTTTTACAGGTAGGCCTGTCTTTGATCTGACATCAACGAATTTATAATGAGGAGCACCCATGTTTTTATAGACTTTAGAGTCATCGCAAACATAGCCTCGGTAATCATATGTTGATTTGTTTTTAGGAGTACCAACAAACTTATGGACTAGGTTTGATACAAAGAGATCAAGATTTCCATCGTTATCAAGATCACTCCAAACTGATCCAATGGTATGTCCGTATTTTGGGCCTAGTCTCTTTTGTAAATGATTGTCGTAGTATTTATTTGGATTAAGTTCGCCTCTTACTCCTGCTTTACTTGCAACATCAATCATTTTCCCTTTGTGAGTTTGAAATAGAAAATTTTCTTTTAAACGGTAATTTGAGAAATAAATATCGGGACTTTTATCATTATTATAATCGGCCCAGGCCACACCACGTACATAGGCCGGAAATTTCTTCATTTCTTGTTGAGTACTCACTTCACGGTAAGCCTTTCCTTTAAGATTAATAAAAACCTGCGGAGGAACAAATTTAAAAACATTATTAAGGTAGATTTCTTTTCGGCCTACAATGAGATCAGGAAATCCATCCCCATTAAGATCTCCAAAGGAAACAGTCATGGCATCATCGGCCATCCTCAGACCATACTGTGAAGAGACTTCATAGAAGTATTTATTTTTCTGGATGAAGAGTTGTCCCTTCGTTGTCACGATATCAAGCTGTCCATCATTGTTAACATCTAGGAATGCCGGCATCCCTCCTAATCGAGCAAGTCCGGTTGCCGTAGTGATATCTACAAACTTTATGTCATCATTTTCTGTCACATTTCGGTAAAGACGATTGTGAGCAACAAGGTCTATTCTTCCATCATTATCAAAATCTCCCACGATAATTGAAGTACTGTGCTTAGCCGCTACATTGGTATTTGCAGTGATATCTTTAAAGATGGGGGTGTTAGTGGAAGCTGTCTGCCGAAAAGGAAGATGAGTAGTACATCCAGTGAGAAGAAGGCTTAGTGCTACTGGAGTATATTTTTTTTGCATTATAAATCCCTAATATCGTAATGAGTTTCTTTTAAGTTTTTTTGGACTTTAATTAATGAATAAAGTCTCTCTGCTACCATATCGGGTGATAGAAGCTCATTCTTTTGTTTTAATTGCTTAAATCTCTCAATATTTTTGAAATTTTTTTTACTTTGATTTCTGATCGTTGCTTGCATATTGGTATCCATAACACCTGGAGAGAAGCTGATGGCCTTAAAGTTTTTTCGTTGTGAGTGGTCGAGATTAAGACATTCTGTAAACATTTTGAGTCCGCTTTTTGAGGAGCAGTACTGTGACCAGTTGATAATAGGATGGAAAGCAGCCCCGGAAGTAATGTTGACTATTGTGGTTGGACACTTGAAGTGTTTCATTACATATCCACTTAGCACCATGGGTGTAAGTAAATTCACTTTAAGGTGATCATCTATTTCTGAGATTTCAAAGTTCTCCACATCTCCTATAGGGCCAATGAGTGCAGCATTGTTTACAAGAATGACCTCTTTGACCTTTTTAAGATTTACTTTGGAGAGGGCCCTATTAAGTTTCCCAGCTATTGCCTTACTTTTGGATAGATCATGTTTGATATGGATGTGAAGGGGATGATTATGTGTCCTGGTGCGAGAAAAACTGATGACAGTATGTTCATCTTCAATGGCATAGTTTAATAGACTTGCTCCTAATCCCTTAGAAGCTCCAGTAATAATAAAAAGTTTCATATTGAAATCCTCTAATAAATGATTAATCCAGCAATAACTCCTGATAGAACAACTACCCAAGAGGGGAGTTTAAAAAATGCCAGCATAACAAATCCAGATAATGCCAATGTAACATCTAAGTAATTTGAAATCGCACTGGTCCAGACAGGATGATAAAAAGCAGCTAATAAGATACCCACTACTGAGGCATTAATTCCTTTCATAGCGAATCTAACTTTTGGAAAGCTTCGAACTTTTTCCCAGAAAGGGAAAATGCCAATAATGAGAAGAAAGGAAGGAAGAAATATGGCCACTAAGCTAACGATTCCACCTATCCAACCATTGGGTTCTTGTTGAGATACGGCTCCGAGAAAAGCACTAAAGGTAAACAAAGGGCCAGGGATGGCCTGGGCGGCACCATAACCTGATAAAAATAAATCCTTTGTAACAAGGCTTGTCTCAACAAGCTCTGTTTCAAGGAGAGGAAGAACCACGTGTCCACCACCGAATACAAGTGAGCCTGCACGATAAAAACTATCAATGAGATCCATGATACTTGCAGGGTAAATGATCTTTAAAAGTGGGAAAATAAAAAGAAGAAGAAAAAAAGATAGTAGAAACAAACTTGATGTTTTCTTTTTTAAGCTTGTTTGTATTTCAATAACAGGTAGTTGAGACTTATCTTTAAGAAATAAAGCGCCAATGAGTCCAGCAGTTAGGATGATGATGACTTGGATAAAAACAAAATTAAAAGAGAGGGCCACCGCTGAGGCTACAAGAGCGATGAGTACACGTTCTTTATCTGGACATAGCTTTTTTCTCATTTCATAAACAGCATGGGCAACAACAGATACGGCAACTACTTTTAAAGCATGAAGCCATCCTTGATCAATATGAGAGAATTCACTAATTCCTAAAGCAAAAAGAATGAGAATAAAGGCGGAGGGAAGAGTGAAGCCGAGCCAGGCGATCAGAGAACCTTTGATGCCTGAATGGAGTAAACCAATGGCCATACCAACCTGACTACTCGCAGGTCCTGGAAGAAACTGACAAAGAGCTACCACATCAGCGTAGGTATCATCACTGAGCCATTTTCTCTTAGTGACAAATTCATTATGCAGGTAACTTAAGTGGGCGACTGGCCCCCCAAAAGAAGTTAGTCCTAACCTGAGAAAAATAAGAAAAAGCTTTAAATATTTCATCTTCTCGATTCTAACATGATAAAATTAAGTAATGACACTAAAACGAGAATGGAAATGATCTTATTTTACTTTTTTCTGTTAACGATTCCTCAACAGCTCATGGCCTTCAGTCAGCTTGATTCATTGATAAACAAGGCCATTGATACTAAGACACTACCTGGTGGTGTGTTAATGATTGGACAAAATGAAAAAGTTCTTTATCAAAAGAATTACCAGTCATCTTTTGAAACGATCTATGACCTTGCTTCTCTGACTAAAATTACCACAGCAATGTCGATTCTCATCCTTGAAGAAGAAAGAAAACTAAGAGTTAGTGATAAGCTCTCAAAGTATTATCCTGAATTTAATACCAAAGATAAAAAACAAATAACTATTGAACACCTACTGCGACACAACAGTGGTCTTGCTTCGGTTGTGAAAGCAGAACCAGGGGAGAGTTATGATAGTTTTATGTCAAAAACTCTATCTCTTCCTCTTGATTATAAAACTGAAGAGAAAACAGTTTATTCAGATGTCGGATTTATTATTCTGGGAGATTTAGTTCAAAAGATTTCCGGAATGAAGTTAAGTGACTTCAAGACTCAGAAAATTTTTGATCCCTTAGGTATGAAGAGTACAGGTTATCAAGTCCCCGAGACTTATAAGAGTCGCTGCGCTCCAACTGCTGAGAATAAAAAATGTGTGCCTCATGATCCTAAAGCTTTTTATATGTATCCTCACACCCTTGGACATGCGGGAGTCTTTTCTACAATTCATGATCTTTCGCGTTTGGCCCAACTTTTTTTAAATCGGGGAATCTTTCAAGGGAAGAGAATTCTAAAAGAAGTGAGTATTAGGAAAATGAGTAAAGTATCAGAGGGTGAAATGCGTGGAATGGGTTTTGACTTATTAAGCCCCTATGCGAATCCTCCTAGAGGAGAAGTCTTTCCCATGGGCATTTCTTATGGTCATACAGGTTTTACAGGTACAACTTTCTGGATTGATCCACAAACGGAGAGTTACTATATTTTTCTTTCCAATAGAGTTTATCTCGGAGAGAGCATAACTGGTAAGCCTTTTACTGAACTTCGCCGGAAAATGGCCACTCTTATAGGTGAGAAGATTTATAAGGACTTTAAACGCTGAAAAAGGAGAGCGGCAAGAGTAACGGCAACAACAGATGTTACCACCAAATAAACAAATTCATGCGTCTCAGAAAAAATGATTCCCATCCCATAAATAATTAGTGTCATAGAGTGATTCAATGATGTGCTGAGACCGTTAATTCTTCCTCTTAAATTAATAGGGATATGAACTTGCCTTAATTGTGTTTCAGCTAGCGAAAATCCATAGAGACCTATGCGAGATAAAAGAAGAAAGAGAAGGAACAAATATTTTGCCCAACCCTCTGCCATGATAAAAAAGATTAATGAAAAAATAAGCATTAATGACTGAATTAAAATAAAAAACTTGGCAGATTTTAGAGTTCCTTTTTTTTGATGAACCATCGGATAAATAAAAGTTGCACTAAGGCCAAACACAGCACCAAGCGCTCTAAAAACTCCAATAACAGGCTCAGAGAGATCCCAACCACTTTTTAGGAATGCCGTTAAAAGAAGTCCATGAGGACTTAATACGCTAATCCAAATAATAGAAGTGAACAGAATGACGGGTGCGATAGGCTCATTGATAAAATGATTTAAACCCACTTTGATTTGTTCAAAGATACCGAGTAGAGGAACTTCATCTTGTTTTTTTATATTAAGATTTTCTTCAGAAGAAATAACTTCTTTAAGAAGAAAGTATTCAGGGTAAAAGGAAACAAGATTCCAAAGTAATATCAAGTAGAATCCAAAAGAAGGCAAGAAGGGGACAGAGATGAGTAGGAGTGCTCCTGCAACAATAGGAGACGTCACTTCCGTTACAAGATCGAGTTTTCTTAAATGACTATTAAAATAAGAAAGTCTGGTAGCTGGCACGACAGAAGGAACGAGATCATTTGAAACCGCAATGTCCATTACCTGAGAACCAAGGGAAGAAATACATCCAAAAATTATGAGAAAGATATATCCAGAAATAAAAATAGGATTTAATTCAAAGGAAGTTTTATTACTCATCTGAAAAACAAGTATTAACAGGGCAGAGAAGAGAGCTCCTAAAACTTGCATCCCAATTCCAAGTTTCATACAGCTTATGCGATTGAGGCGATCGATGAACTTTCCCATATAGGGCATAAGGAACACAGAGCTGAGCTTTAAGGCAAAGAAATAAATAAAACTTATTCGCAGTTGTTCAGGGAACAGAGTAATGAGAACAATAGGAATAGCAAAATCCCAGGCCTGATCTCCTGAGCGAGTGAGGAAGCGACTTAAGAGAATTTTTCTTTCGATAGACATTCTCTATCTGTTATCACTTCCAACACTTATTGAGAATCAACTTATTGAATCATTTTCTCAGGCCTTACCCATTCATCGAATTCTTTTTCAGTTAGATATCCTAGTTCCAATGCTGCTTCTTTAAGTGTTTTATCTTCTGTATAGGCCTTCTTAGCGATCTGGGCCGCTTTATCATAACCAATGTGAGGGTTTAAAGCGGTCACTAGCATCAGTGAGTGTTCTAAGTGTTCTTTGATTTTCTTTTGACGTGGGCCAATTCCTCGCGCACAAAATTCTTCAAAAGATTTCATCCCGTCACTTAAAATTCGCACTGACTGTAGGAAATTATGAATCATCATGGGGCGATATACATTGAGTTCAAAGTTCCCACTGGCCCCTGCCATGGAGATGCTCGTGTCGTTTCCTATCACTTGGAGACAAATCATCGTAAGGGCTTCGCATTGGGTTGGATTTACTTTACCTGGCATAATAGAGGAGCCTGGTTCATTCTCAGGAATAGTGATCTCGCCAAGTCCAGAACGTGGCCCTGAGGCGAGCCAACGAATGTCATTAGCGATTTTAAAGAGACTACAAGCAAGACCCTTCAGTGAGCTGTGGGCATGCACGAGAGCATCACTAGCGGCCAGAGATTCAAACTTATTGGGAGCACTCACAAAATTGAGCTCAGTGAGGTTTGAAAGTGTTTCCGCCATTTTTTTATCATAGTTTTTAGGAGCATTAAGTCCTGTTCCTACGGCAGTTCCTCCAATGGCAAGCTCTCTTAAATGATCTAGACTGTTTTCGATATGATTAATGGCATGTCTTAGTTGCGAGACATATCCAGAAAATTCTTGGCCAAGAGTAAGGGGGGTGGCGTCCATCAAGTGGGTTCGACCAATTTTGATGATGTCCTTAAATTCATCTGCTTTAATGATGAGGGTATCTTTTAATTTATGAAGTGCTGGTAACAGATCTCTATTGATCGTTTTTAAAGCGGCCATATTCATAGCAGTGGGGAAAGTATCGTTTGAACTTTGACTTTTGTTAACATCATCATTGGGATGAATAAGTCTTTTTTCTCCTCTTTCTCCACCAACAATTTCGCTAGCAAGATTAGCAATAACTTCATTCACATTCATATTAGTTTGAGTTCCACTTCCTGTTTGCCATACACTGAGTGGGAATTCTTCTGCAGGAAACTTTGTTTGAATTTCATGACAGGCCTTAATAATGGCCATGGATTTTTCATGAGAAAGAATTCCTAATTCTTCGTTTACCATCGCCGCTGCTTTTTTGATGAGAACTAGGGCCTCAATGAGTTCCTGATCCATTTTTTCATGGGAGATATTGAAGTGATGAAGTGACCTTTCTGTTTGGGCCCCCCAAAGTTTTGTAGTTGGGACTTGGATTTCACCAAAACTATCTTTTTCAATTCTGTATTCCATGAAAGGCTCCTTTTTTAGAATACAGTATGCGTTTCTAGGAGGTATAGGTCATTACTATGCATTTCCTATGTGTTTACTATGGCTTAGGAGACAACTCTCAATAAATTCTTGAGGTAATATTTCTTGA
>CAYWMU010000104.1:0-8991 GCA_964459395.1 uncultured Bacteriovorax sp. | reverse complement strand
TCACAGCAACAACAATCTGTCCGTTACTTGCTTGTGTTTGATGCTTAATAACTGCAATATCCCCATTGAGAATACCTTCTTCAATCATGGACTCACCTTTAACTTTAAGGGCGTAGTATTGTCCTTTCCCTAGCATATGGGTTGGGACGCTGATGTAATCAGGGTTTTCAATGGCTTCAATAGGAACACCAGCGGCGATGTCTCCGAGAAGTGGAATTTCCTCAGTATTCTGTTGAACGTTAGCAGGCATGAGACCTCGGACTGAGTGAGAGTCGTTGATGAGGTAGCCACCATTTGTTAGATACTTGATATAATCTTGCACTGACCCTAAAGACTTGAACCCAAAGTGCATTTGAATCTCTTTCTGAGTAGGAGAGATACTGTGTTCTCTAACGTACTCAGTAATATAGTCTAATACTTCTTTTTGTTTCTTCGTTAAGGCCATGAAAAACTCCGTATTGTTTCCGTAGTTTTAATTTAGCCGTATTATTTCCGTAGATCAAGTGTTTTTTTATCAAAACGGGTGATATAGGTACATTTTTGGCAAAGTTCCTCGACAAGCTCTCTTTTCTGAAAGCCTTTAATCATTTTCTGGGCTCTCTCTCCTTCAAGGATTTCCTGAAATGATTTTTCAAAAATATTTCCTAAATTGATGACGGCTTCTTTATCGAGACAGCAAGGGACTACCGAGCCATCAGCATGAATTCCAATTTGTTGTGAGAGGCCATGACAGAAGCCTTTGTTTGCTCTGTGAGGGTCTTCCATAGAAGGCCATCGAAAACGTGTATCAAAATGAAAATAGATTCGACCAGTGATGTTCTTACTTTTTTTGAATCCCACATCAACTCTTTCATTAATCGGGATAGAAAAGAAGTTGCAAACCTCATCAATAATATCTTTGTTCTCAAGTTGAATGAGGGTAGGGTCAGGAAGATTCCAGAGTCGGTAATTGATATACAGTTCAGGCTTTGCTTCAAGTGCTTGTTTGGAAAATTCTAGAATGTCGAAGAGGTATCCACTAAAATCTCTGTCAGGAAAATTATCTTTGAAGCTGTGAAGAGAAAAGTTTATTTGGCGAAGTGATTTAGAACCATAAAAAGTTTCAAATCCGTACTTGTTGAGAAGAGTTCCATTCGTGGTAAGGTGTATCTGAGCACCATGCTTATCACAAATTTCTAAAATGTTTTTAAACTCTGGATGAGAAAGAGGCTCCCCCATAAGATGAAGACATATCTGTTCGGAGTATGGAAGAACTTGAATGAGAATGGACTCAAAAGTTTTTGCATCTAGAACTTTCTTAGGGCGCTCAACCTCAGGACAGAAACTACACTGAAGATTACAAATATTAGAGATTTCAATATAGCTTCTAAAAAAACGCATGATTAATCTAAGGCCTTGTACTCAATAGAAATAATTTCAAAAACTATTTCACCTTGAGGAGTTCGTATAATAACTTCATCACCTTCTTCTTTTGTAAGAAGGGCAGAACCGATGGGTGACTTCCAGGAGAGGTGTCCTTTAGATGTATCTACTTCATCAATACCCACAATGGAATAGCTTTTTTCATTTCCTTCTTCGTCACTTACAGTGACAGTGGCCCCAAATTGAACTTTATTAGATTTAGTTTGTAAGGAATCAATAATGACGGCTTCATTTATTCGGCTATTGAGGAAGCGCAGCCTGCGATCAATCTCTCGTAATCTTTTTCTACCATAGAGATAGTCAGCGTTTTCTGAACGATCTCCATTACTGGCCGCCCATTGAATAAGTTTAGTAATTTCCGGGCGCTCAACTTTTAGGAGTTGATTTAACTCATCAACGAGTCTTTGGTGGCCATTGGGAGTAATATAATTCGTTTTCTTAATCATGATCCATTTCTTTGAGACTTTCTGTGATAATAGCCGCTAAATCTTCCGGACACTTGGGATCTTTAACCAGCTCTTGAGCAAGTGAAGTGGGAAAATACGAAGTCTTACCATGAAGGAAATCATCAAGGGCCAAGATAAAATTATCAAGCAAGGTAAAGCTTGTTTGCTCCTGTTCGATGAGACAGGCCTGAAGTAACGGAGAAGCGATGGCCATTGCTTTATTTTCTTCGAATTGAAGAATCCGTCTTTTCTGCCAAAAATAATAAAGTAGTCCTAGTCCAGCTAAGACAGCGAGTTCAATAAACAAAGTTTGATAATCCATATGTTCTCCTTTCTCGAGTATAACCTCTTAATATCTGGACGAAAATAACTTAAAAAAAGCCTTATAAATGGAGGTGAAAAACCGATAAGAATAGTAAGAGGATAAGGGGGGTAAGTTATGATTTTTGCAACAACACTAAGAGATCTCCTGAAGAAAACACCTCTGACGGAAGATTTCTTCTATGACTTAGATCCTTTTCAACTTAATTACATTGAGATGTGTTTCAAAAGGTCGCTGGACGAGCAAATAGGGCTTATGACGGAAGTAGAGTTTGGAAACTACCAACTCTTCATGTTTTACAAAAGTCAAAATGAGGAAAGCTTTTATCCTGAGTTGAAAAAAGCTTCATAATACTGAGTCAATCATACTGGAAAAAGCAAGTTGAGCTACCTCCACAATCTGACGTCATTATCGTTGGAGGAGGTTTCATAGGCTTGAGTGTTGCTTACTGGTTAATGAAAACCAAGCCTTTGTTGAAAATTACGATTCTTGATTCACAGGCCTTGGGAGAAGGGGCCAGTGGAAGAAATGCTGGATTTTTAACAAAAGGGAGTTTGTCCTTTTATGAACACCTCTCTTTAAGCTGGGGAAAAAGTACCGCAGAAGATATTTATGATTTCGCTCAAGAATCTATTAACTTAGTTTTGAGCGAACTTAAATTTGAAGACTTTCTTTCAACTTCTTCTTTTACACTTTATCCATCTATCAAAGAATTCAATTTCAAAGGGTTCAGTAGAGTCAGGGCCATATTACCTCAAATCAAAGATTGTTTTGAAGTTCGAGGAGAGGTTTCGATAAATCCTATGAGACTTCTTAAAGAGTTGGAAGCGAGAGTTAGAGAGAAGGGAGTGGCCATATTTCGAGGAGTCGAATGTTTTCAACTCATTGGTAAAACAGTTCACACTAACTTTGGAAATATCACTGGAGAACAGATAGTCCTTGCTCTCAATGGACACATGAATACTTTGGTTCCCGGATTAGTTGCCCCTCAGCGAGCACAGATGCTTTGCGTAGAACTCGAAAGAGATGTTCTTCTTCCTGGTCTTATGTATGCCCCAGATGATCGGGTTTATTTCAAGTCCGTTGGTGAGAGAAAATTAGTGATTGGAGGTAAGAGGCTCGTTGAGCCTATTGCTGAGAACACAGCAATCTTAGGTATTAATCTCAATATTCAAACGGCCCTCGAGAATTATGTTATATCGAATATTGGAAGTATTAAAACTGTTCATGCCAGATGGTCGGGGATTATGGGATTTAGCTCTGATGAGCTACCAATCATTGAAAAGAAAGAAAATTACTACCTGATAGCAGGCTTTAGTGGACATGGAATGGGATTTGGATTCAATGCTTCACGAAATTTATCCGATATGATGATTGAAGGTAAATCATCTTTTTTTCAATCGATAAGGAACAACTCATTGCAGAGTGAATAAACCTTTATTATTATCTGAAAAAAAGAAATCGGAGAAAAAGTGAAATACTTTTCAATCTTATTGCTCTTTGTAAGCTTAGGGGCCAGTGCTCAATTACTAAAAGAAAAAATTCTCATAGGCCGAGTTGAGTGGATCTCTTTACCAGAACTTGAAATCAAACATAAATCTAGAATTGATACCGGGGCCAAAACGAGCTCTCTTCATGCTGTTGGTATCGAAGAAGTTCAGCAGGGCGGAGCTCTTTTTGTCAAATTTCAAAGTGTGGACTTTGAAGGAAAGCCTAAAGAGTTCATTCGTAAAGTAGAAAGCATGCAACGAGTAGTTAATCCTGGAGGAGGAACGACTAAGCGATATGTTATTAGAGAAAAAGTGAAGTTAGGTTCCATTGAAAAAGATATTTCTATCAACTTAAATGATCGCACCAAGATGGAATACAAATTTTTAGTCGGGCGTAATCTCCTCCTAGGGCGCTTTGTTGTTGATGTTGCTCGCTCACATGTGCTCGGTGATTAATTTATGAGAACTAAAATTATTATTTTTACTTTATGTCTGTTGTTGTTTCCGCTGGGATTACTCTTTTATAAAGTAAATTACCTGAATCTCTCAATCCTTCCTCAGAAAGTTGACGACTCTTGGCACTTTCACCTAACGATCAAACCACGCAATAAAGATACTGCTAAATTTCCTCTACCGAAGGCCTATCACGGTCTAAAAATTACTGATGAAAAAATTGTTTCTGACAATTCAGAAATCATTGTTGAAAATCAATCCGACAGTCATTTAGCAAGTTGGCAAAATCTTGGAGAGGTGAAAACAGGCATACTCTATTCTGCCAAGATTGATATCGATCCAGTTGTCTATAAAACGTTTCATAAGGATTACACGCAAGTTTATCCAAGAACCTATCAGAAATATCTAAAAGTAGGGGAGCTTTCTCCTGAAGAACTCGATGCCATACAAAGTCTTGAAAGAGCTATTTTGGAAGGCGATGAAGATAAAACATCTGCTATTCGAAAAATATTCTACTACATTGATGAGGAGATAAGAAGAAACTTTGGAGTGACGAAAATTCACGAGTCTCTTTTTACAGGAAATGGATCTCCTTTAGTTAAGGCCAAAATTTTTAATGTCATGGCCCGTCGTCAAAAAGTTCCTTCACGAATTGTTGTTGGAATTAGAATGCCAACTCCACAAGAGGAGGCAAGAAAGCAAAAGATCCGCTTCACCTATGCCAATGAAGTTTTCCTGAACAATAAATGGATTCCGATTGATACCAATAGAAGTTACTTTGGGGTGCGTCCAGATAACTTCTTAGTTATTCATAGAAACTATGATGAAGTAGGTAAGTATTTATCGAAGAAAAATGCTTCTTATAATATTCAAATTCAGCGTGCGAAGATGAATAGATTTAACAAAGAAGTCTATCGAGACGAAGTTGTTAAATCAAACTCATGGGTTGCAAGATTAAGTCTTTATCGACTGCCTCTCCCTCTTCAGCAAATGTTTTCTACTATTCTTCTTATTCCATTAGGAACCCTTGTTCTTGCATTTGCTAGAAACCTGATTGGTATTCCTACACTAGGGATTTTTACACCTATTATTTTGACTCTCTTTTTTAAAGAAACTTCTTTCGGTTTCGGACTCTTCTTTTTTAGTGTTATCGTGGGAGTGGGAATACTTGAAAGATATGTGTTGGATAAATTCTACTTGTTGGCCGTTCCGCGATTATCTATCATATTGACCTTCGTTATTCTCTTCATGATTGGTTACACCTTAGTCAGCGTTGATGGAGGGTTTTTCTCGCAGAAACATTTGGCTTTTTTCCCTATTGTCATTGTGGCAACCAATATTGAAAGACTCTCAATAATGTTAGCGGAAGATGGTCTTATCAATACTTCTAAGACTTTAGTTGGAACACTCGTGATAGCAGTTCTCGGTTATCTTTTATTCTCTATCCCAAGCTTAGAGATATTAATGTTTACTAATCCTGAACTCCTTTTCACTGTGATTGGTCTCCTTATTCTTATTGGTAAGTATAAAGGATATCGCCTTTCAGAGTTTCTGAGATTTAGAGATCTTGTGAGACAGAAGAAAGCACTGGAAGGTGAGAAGTGATTTTTTCAGAACTTAATCGTCTAGGTATTCTTGGTATTAACAATAGAGTTGGACGATATATTCTTCGTCACAATAAAAGAAAACTCTACCCCTATGTGGATAACAAAGTGTTAACTGCAAAATTAGCTGAGGACTGGAGAATTCCTACACCTGTTAACCATTTGGTTATCAAGAACTACGGGACACTTAAGTTTCTGGGAGAGAAAATCCAAGATCTCGATTCTTTTGTCATTAAGCCTGCGAAGGGATCTCAAGGAAATGGAATTATTGTTATCAAAGAAGTTATTCGAACTGAAGTAAATGGAAAGAAGAAGATTGTTTGCAGACGTTCCAATGATAAGCTTATGGAACTTGATGAGGTTAAACACCATATATCAGGAATTCTTTCAGGGCTTTACTCATTAGGCGGGCAGAGTGATGAGGCCATCATTCAATCACGTATTGATAAGCATCCTATTTTTGATGACTACTCGTTCGGTGGTATTCCCGATATTCGAGTTATTGTTTTTCAAGGTTATCCAGTAATGAGTATGGTGAGACTTCCAACTAAATCAAGTGATGGAAGGGCCAACTTACATCAAGGAGCAATTGGGGCAGGCATTACTCTTTCTACAGGTCTGATTAATCACGCTGTTATTGGTAAAAAACTTGTGACTCATCATCCTGATACAGAGAATGAGATTAGAAACCTTGTTCTCCCTCACTGGCGAGACGTCTTAGATCTCGCGGCTAAATGTTACGATATGGTGGGGCTTGGTTACTTAGGGGCCGATATTGTTCTAACTCCCAATGATGGGCCTGTATTACTCGAACTTAATGCTCGTCCAGGATTAGGAATTCAAATTGCTAATCTCTCAGGTCTTGTTCCAAGACTTGAGCTCATTTCTGCGAATGTTAACGTTGAACATGATTATAAAGCGCGAGTTGATTTCTCAATGAAGCATTTTTAGAATGTTTTGATGATGTTAAAAAAATCTTCTGCGTTCTGACTCAAAAGAAGTGCTCGACGTTGATGTGCGGTGGCAGGAGTATCAAGCATAAAACGTGCCATGGACTTTGACTGCTTCATCAATCCTTTAGGTGTTACACCTGTCTCTTCCAACATTTTTTTGTACTCATTAAAGAAGTATTTAATTTTTTCTGGTCGCTCAGTTTCTTTTTCAAAGTAATGTTGATTTTTATAATCCTGGGCCATCCAGGGAGATTTCAAGGCTCCACGGGCCACCATAACGGCATGGCATCCTGTTTCTTCAAACATTCTGTTGATGTCGTTTGTTTCCCAAATATCTCCATTCCCAACAATAGGAACTTCAGAAATTTCAACAGCACGCTTTATGTACTTCCAGTTGGCCGGTTCTTTATAAAGTTGATCTCTTGTTCTGCCATGAACGGTAATAAGCTCAACTCCCTCTTCATTAAGCATGTGGATACACTCTTCAAAGTTCTTATCATCAGAGTAACCGACACGAATCTTGGCGCTAAAACGTCCATTGAAGTTTTTTCGAATACCTCTAATAAGAGGGCGCAAAGGAGTGAGATCTTTTAAAAGCGATGAACCTCCTCCATGACCACAGACTCTAGCAGCAGGGCAACCGAGATTAAGATCTAACCAAGGAATTTCAAGACGGTTAAGATCTTGAACGAGTTCATCAGTAAAGGCCGTATAGGCCGTGAGAATTTGATACATCGTCTTGGACTGAACTTCAGGATACTGAAATAGCTCTTTTCCAAAATGTTTAATGAGATGTTTAGTTGGATATCTTCCTGCACCAGGAGCACGTAAAAAGTCGCAAGCAAGATAATCCCACTCTGGATAAAGTCTTAGAATAAGTTTTCTAAAACTCTCGTCAGTGATGCCCTCAAGTGGAGCAAAAAAAATAGACCCTTTTTTTACAGGGGTAAGGAGATCTCTTGCATTCATAAAAGTGTGATAACAATTTTTCTAGGGCCACCCTGATTTCTAAATTCACAGAGGTAGATCCCTTGCCATGTTCCGAGGCTCAATTTGCCCTGAAAAATAGGAATTGTCACACTAGAACCTGCGATTATGGATTTTATATGCGCTGGCATATCATCTGGGCCTTCCAGAGTGTGTTCATAATAGGGCATATTTTCTGGGGCGAGCTTATCAAAGGCCAAGTTCAGGTCATGGCGAACACTTGGGTCAGCATTCTCATTGATACTTAAAGCTGCAGAAGTATGTTGGATAAAAATATGTACAACACCTGTATGGCTATTTTTAAGTAGGCCTTGAATTTCATCGGTTATAAGATGAAAGCCCTTGGGATATGCCTTGAGAGTATGATGAATCTGAACACTCATAAAAAAAGAGGGCCTTATTCAGGCCCTTTATCTGGTTCAATTTGAGATTGCATGTAATTTTGAAGACCGATAGAGCGAATAAGATCGCGCTGAGTTTCAAGCCAATCAATGTGGTTCTCTTCAGACTTAAGAATAGATAAGAAAAGATCGCGAGTAGCGTAATCACCTTCGTCTTCACAAAGTTTGATAAAGCCTTTTAGATTTTGAACCGCTTCGTATTCAACTTCTAAGTCAGCTGCAATAACTTCTGGAACATCCTGGCCCACTCTGATTTTGTTAAGCCTTTGAAGATTAGGAAGTCCTTCTAAGAATAAAATTCTTTTGATGACCTGGTCGGCATGCTTCATTTCATCGATAGAAGCTTCGTATTCAAGCTTACCAATTTTTTCTAATCCCCAGTTTTGGAGCATACGAGCGTGAAGGAAGTATTGGTTAATAGCAGTTAACTCTTGAGTGAGAACTGTATTAAGTGCGTCGATAATATTTGAAGAACCTTTCATATTTACCCCTGTGATAAAACTTTAATAAAGACATAATAGGGGAGAGAGAAGAAAGAAGCAAAAGAGTTCAAACAGCCTAAGAATTGTTTGAAGTATCTTTCATTTCTATAGGTGACCTTGTTGCTTGTTCTAGTAGGGTATTGACGGCATCCTCAACGCATGTGCCGCAGTCACTTCCAACACCTAAAGACTTTAAAATCTCTTTGGGATTGGATGATTTTCGCGAATTGACCGCGTCTTGGATTTGCTTATCAGTGATGCCTTTACAGATACAAATATACATAGTGTTTCCTAAACTAGGTCTAGTATACATGTGTTCGACTAGTCTAACAAGAGTTTTGGTGAATTATCTGTTGTTTGGTTAGTGATACGGAAAATTAAGGGGTTATCTTTCTTTGAGAAACCTTAAAAGTTTCAAGATTCCCAGCGTC
>CAYWMU010000103.1:0-8996 GCA_964459395.1 uncultured Bacteriovorax sp. | reverse complement strand
GAAGTTTATTTAGTGGCCAGTGTTTTTTGGATGATGAAAAAACATGAAATGACATTAGTCGATGCTATGGATAATTTAATGAAAGGTTTCGAGGATGCTCCTGACAAAGACTCTTCTCTTCACTCTCATGAAAAAATTCAAAGTGCTTTGCAATTTGTAATGAATAAAATTGCACATGAGCCAGAGACAAAATCATCTTTTTCAAAAAATGCTCGTAGGGTTAATGAAAAGGCCTTATTTGCAAGACACTATAGATTAGAAATCTTTGCATCAGTGATGGGGGCGGTCGTTCAGGTTTTTCCACTTCTTGGTATCTTGGGAACTATTCTCGCTATTGCTCAAACAGCTTTCTCCGGAGCTGGGCAAATAGACGTTTCTGCTCTTTCCAATGCTTTTGTTATTGCAATGGATACAACAATCTTAGGAATCACATTTGCTATTATTTTTATGGTCATTGAGAGTTCTTTTCAGCCAAGAATTGATCGAGTTATTACTGAGAGTGAAGAGTATAGAAAGATTCTTTCTAACATCTATCTTTCATAGAAGGTTGTTATGAGAAGAAGAAAACAAAAACGAGTAGTCGAACTCACAGCATTGCTTGATCTCCTCTTCATGATGGTGTTTATTTCTCTTGCACAATCAAAGCAAGTTCCACCAAAAGTTGAAGCTGCAGAAGTTAAAGTAGAATCGATAAAAGAAACTAAACCCAAAGAACCTCAAGGTCGAGTGGCGGTGGAAGCAATTTTTCACTTTCATGGATCAGCGGCCAATCCAAATATTCCTGAAGGGAAGTATAGAATGGAAGGGACTTTTAATTATGACACTGGTTCACTTCATCTCGGTGGTTCTTCATGGATTCAGCGTCCACCTAACTACGATATGGTTCCACTTTCAGGAATGATCAATCACGAACGAGATCTTTTCAAAGGGGCCATTGAATTTCCTCATTGTAACCAGTTCACACTTCGTAAAGTGAGTTCTTCAGGAGCTAGTCCGGTTTCAGGTGTATGGAAAGGGGAGTATAATTGTTCTCAAGGAGACACTGGTCTCACACTGACTATTGAATAAAAAAAGGGCCCTTTATCGGGCCCTTTTTTATAAATGCCAATCGCCACTGGCCTCAGGCTGATAAATAACTTCTAAGATTTTTAGTGTTCTTGTTTTGCCATCAGGAAACATCCAGTTAATTTCTTGTCCAACTTTAAGTCCGATAAGCGCCGAACCTAATGGGGCCAAGATAGAGATTTTTCCTTCACTAGAATTAGCGTCTTGTGGATAAACAAGGGTAATCGTTGATTCTTTATTATCCTGAACGTTAAGATAACGAACATTTGAATTCATAGTAATAAGATCTTTGGGCACTTCCGTATCACTAAGAACTGCAGCTCGGTCTAACTCAATCTCAAGATCTTCAAACTCATCACCATCATGAGCATCAAGCATATTTTTGAGTCTCATGAAGTCTTTTTCTGTAACGTAAATTTTACTATCGCTCATAATCTTCCTTTATCATTTCAATGTAAAAATAGGTAACTTAGATGACTGACTTTGGATTAAGAAAACCAAGGGCCAGTCGCTATAGAAGTGCGACTGTTCTGCGTGAGTTTATGTAAATAGGCCCAAGTTGATGAAACATATCTGTATATTAAATCAAGTGTAATGAAAGTCAAGTAAGGGGATCAAGATGTGAGATCCCCTTAACAAAAATGAAGAAAAATTAAGATTTGATTACTCTTTGACGCCACTCTTTTTCGAGGCGCTCACGATGCTCTGGATGAGCAATAGAGATGAGTGCTTTGGCCCGTTCTCCAAGAGTTTTCCCTACCAAGTTTACAACTCCCCATTCTGTAACTACATAATGAACGTGGGAGCGTGTCGTTACGACACCTGCACCAGGTTTAAGGATATTTGTAATACGAGAATCACCTTTGGCCGTAACAGAAGTGAAGGCCATGATGGGCTTGCCACCTTCAGAAAGAGCTGCTGCGCGCATAAAATCCATCTGACCACCAACTCCTGAGATATGTTTTGTTCCGATTGAGTCTGCACAAACCTGACCGGTTAAGTCGATCTCGACACAAGAGTTAATGGCCGTCACTTTGGGATTTCTCATGATGTAGATAGGGTAGTTCACATAGGCCACATCAAGGTTGAGTACGTTCATATTATCATTAACGTAATCATACATTTCTTGAGAACCGATCATAAAAGTTGATGTACACTTATCACGATGAAACTTTTTCTTACTGTTATCAATGGCCCCACATTTAATTAATTCAAAAGCACCATCACTCCACATCTCTGTATGAAGGCCAAGATGTTTATGATTTTTTAAGTAATTACAAACAGCATTGGGAATATTTCCAATTCCTAATTGAAGGGTTGCTCCGTCATCAATAAGTTCGGCAATGTTTTTTCCAATTTGAGTTTCGGCTTCAGAAAGTGGGGCATGTTTTGGAGAGTAGAGCTTTTCATTATATTCAAAAGCAAAATCAATCTTATCAACATGAAGAAGTCCGTCTCCATGAATACGAGGCATGTGAGAATTTATTTGAGCGAGAACAATATCGGCTGTTTCAACAGCTGCTTTAGCACAGTCAACACTGACTCCGAGAGAAACAAAACCATGTCGATCAGGAGGGGAGACATTTATAAGAGCAACATTTAATTTTTTTATTCCATTTCTAAACAGAAGTGGAATCTCAGAAAGAAAGACAGGTATGTAATCGATATTGTCATAGTTCATGTAAGGTCTGAGGTTCTTACCGACAAAAAGATTGGAAACTCTAAATGATTCGGCATACTCCGGTTTTGCATAAGGGGCAGACCCCTCTGTGTGCATATGAATTATTTCAACATTTTTTAAACGAGGAGCTTCCTTTACAAGTTCATCAAGCAAATAGATTGGCGTTGCTGCACCAGCATGAACAAAAAGCGAGTCGTTAGATTTTATGTGAGAGAATAACTCTGATGGGCTTGCTACTAATTTCATAACTTTCCTTGTTATTTAACTTAAAAAAATAATGTTCAGGCCAAGCCTGATAAAAGTCAATAAACGCACAAAGCATTATTCGAGTTGGATTATAAGTTCGAAATAATTTGATAAAGGGTTCCGCTCTTTTGTGCAAGCGCTTCAAGAACGGTGGATTTTTCAATCATAATGACACTAGTATTCTTACAAACTTTCACACCCATAGGTAATGGCGTGTTGTGCATTAAATGATAAAGTCCTATTAAGGATCCAAGAGGAGGAGTACTGAGAACTTTTTTCTTCTTAAGGATTTTTAATTCACCTTTAAGAAAAAGAATTCCTACATTTGGTATTTGTGATTCATAGATCAAGTCAAAGTCATTTTTAAAATGGAGAGGTGATTTTAGCTCAGCTAAAGTTCGAACTTCTTCTTCAGACAATGTGATGATTTCCTTGCTCATGAAAGTAATTATATCTAAGTTGAAAATATAAAATATGTTCTAGATCAGTAAATCAGAGTTGGATATTGGCAAATTCTAAAAGTTTATCTTCATCTACAATAAAGATAACTTTACCTTCCTGTTCCAAAATCCCTTCTTCTTTAAATTCAGAAATAAATCTGATGACTGTTTCACTGGCAGTACCAATCATGGATGCCATCTCATCACGAGTTAATTTAATATCGAGACGAGTACGTCCTTTTTCTTGTATACCGTAAGTTTGTTTAAGCATTAGAAACAACTCTGCGAGCCTTTCTCTTACGTTTTTTTGACTCATGGATGCGGTCATTGATTCTGCAGCCCCCATTTCTCGACTCAGCTTTTGGATGAGTTGAATGGCAATTGTTGGGTAAGTCTGAATAGCTTTATAGATAAATTTCTTATCAATAAAACAAATCGCTGCGTCTTCAAGAATAGTAGCTGTTGCATTATAGGACTCATTACTGAAGAGAGATCTATGGCCGAGAACATCTCCCTCTTTAGCGATTCGGATAATTGATTCCTTTCCATCATTGCCAACTTTTGAGATTTTGATCTTACCGGAATTTACGCAGTAGAGTCCAAAAGGGAGATTGCCTTGGTGAAAGATGGTGTGACCTTTCTTATATATATTCATCACCTTGTTATCACTTACTTCTTTAATTCCCGTATGTTCGAGATCACAAAAGATCCCTTTTCCTCGAGAAGAACAGTTTTCGCAATTTACATTTTTTATGATGGACACAAATGGCTCCTAAGAATGATCAGGCTCAGTATAGCAGATCGATAACCTTTTAAACTGATATAGATCATGTTTTGGCCAAATATTAGCAGGTTCTTAACTATAATTCAAAAGTAAGGGCCGTTTAGTAAGTTAATTTTTGCTGACGTAAAACAGGTTGAGTTTTCTTCATAAGACCTGATACTTTTGAGAAATGGATCATAAAATAATCTATGATGACGGACAAATTAAGTGGTTTGTTTTTGGCAGGGATCCTAATCGTCCGAATTCAATAATTGATACAAATGAATATGCAATCGTCGCTTCAGACGAGGTGATGATTCTTGACCCTGGTGGTACTGAGATCTTTCCTTATGTTCTTAGTTCTGTCTCAGAAGTCATAGGTCTAGAAAAGATCACCAAGTTTCTTTGCTCTCACCAAGATCCAGATATTTTTTCTTCGCTTCCTCTTTGGATGGCCCTATGTCCAGAGGCCACAGTTTACATGCCTCGTATCTGGTCAAATTTTATGAGTCACTTCGGGAAAGAAAGTGTTTCTAATTTTTATCCTGTTCCTGATCAAGGACTAGATATTAAGTTAGGGAGTGAAGATTTGCAAATTATCCCTGCTCACTTTCTTCATGCTTCGGGGAATATCAATCTTTTCTGTCCTAGGTCTCGTATCCTCTTCTCAGGGGACTTAGGAAGTGCTCTCGTACCAGGGGATTATCCTTTCTTTACGGAAGACTTTGAATTACACACCACTTATATGAAAGCCTTTCACCAGAGATGGATGCCGTCTAATAGGGCCAAAAGTTCTTGGATCCGCCGGGTTCGCGCTCTTAACCCTTCGATGATTTGTCCTCAACATGGATCAATATTCAATGGAGAGAAAATGGTCGGCCAATTTCTTGATTGGTTGGATAATACTGAAGTAGGGATTCTCAAAAACGACTAATTTTTTTGCCTGGACTAAAAAAAAACAGCCTAAAGGTGTTTGCAAAATCCATAAATTCCACAACTTACCCTTCTCAAGGGGCTTGATCAATTTTCTAGGGTTGATAAGCTTGCCCCATGAAAATTAAAACAAAACCCATCCTCTTTTCACTTATTACTTCTTTCTGTCTGTTGGAACCATTGGCGAAACTTTACTATTTTAAAGTGAGCACTCAATTTGAGTGGAACATTATTTTTAGTAATTTGTTAAGTCGCGATTCCATCGGAGATATAGTCAATTTTTGGCTACTATTTCCTATTGCAGGTTTAACGTTATTAAAAATTAGAGTTTGGTCGTATTGTTTATTTATGAGTGTTATGGCCTATAACGTTTATTCACTTGTTACTTATGAGGCATACACTTGGCCTTATAATAATAATATGCCACACACTTATAACCTGCTTCTAACAGTCGTATGCTTGGCCATCATTGTTGCCTTTTGTTTCCCTCGTGTTAGAGAACCATTCTTTGATAGAAGAGCTCGATGGTGGGAACCCCAAAAGAGACATGATATTTTTTTGGAAACAGAACTTAGAACTTCATTCGATACGATTGAAGCCGTCATCAATAATATTTCTACGACGGGAGCTTTTATCCTCAATGTTAACGGAATAGAAGTTGGGGACCGCCTAGTCGTTAATTTTAAAATTCTAGATGAAATCTTTGCTTGTGAAATTAAAGTGGTTCATCAACTAAATAATGGTGTCGTAAATGGATTTGGTGTGAAGTTTGTTAATATGAGTTTTAAGAGTAGAGATCGCTTAGCAAAAGTTCTAAAAGAATGGGAGCAAATGAATGCTCCCGTTCCAGAAATTAATAAACAACTCGCGTCTTAAGAGAAGGTTTAAGGGCCTTAATTTTTGTAGCAATTTCTTTAGCCGCAGCTGATGAGTTAACATCGATTACTAAGTAACCTATTTTTTCATCAGTTGATAGGTACTGTCCTTCAATGTTGGCCCCGGTTTGCGAAACAATAGTATTGATTTCTCCAAGCACCCCAGGTCTATTTTCATGCACGTTCATAATTCGCGATGTTTCTTTTTTTGAAGGTAAATCAACATTTGGAAAATTAACCGCTCCTGAAGTTGAACCATTCTTCAAGAAACGACGAAAGGACTCTGCAACTTCTTCTCCGATAGCTCTTTGAGCTTCTTCTGTGCTTCCGCCAATATGAGGAGTAAGAATAACGTTAGTTAATCCTTGTAAAGGAGAAGTAAATCTGTCTTTATTGGAAGAAGGTTCTTCGGGGAAGACGTCAATCGCAGCACCTGCAATATGACCAGACTCTAGGACTTCTGCTAAAGCCTCAATATCGACAACGCTACCTCTACTCGCATTTATGAGATAACTTCCTTTTTTCATCATACTTAGCTGTGTAGAACTAATCATATTGATGTTTTCCGGCGCTTCAGGAACATGAAGGGTAACAAAATCGGAAATTTTTAAAAGTTCTTCCAAGGAAGCAACAGCTTTCGCATTACCAAGGGAGAGCTTTTTTACTGTGTCATAAAAATAGACTCTCAAGCCTAGGCTTTCTGCAAGAATACTTACTTGGCTCCCAATATGACCATAACCGACGATCCCAAGTACTTTACCTCTTACTTCTTTTGAACCAGTGGCCGATTTATCCCATTGTCCTTGATGGGCCTTCATAGAACGATCACCTAGTTGACGAGAAAGACAAATCATTTCAGCGATAACAAGTTCGGCTACACTTCGAGTATTAGAATGGGGAGCATTAAAAACAGGAATGGCCTTGATACGGCTTTCATCTAGATCAATTTGATTGGTCCCGATACAAAAAGCCCCTATTGCAAATAAGTGTTCTGAATGCTCAAGAACCTTTTTTGTAATAAGTGTTTTAGATCTTATTCCGAGGGCCTGATACTTTGAAAGAAGAGAGATGAGTTCATCTTCGCTAGGGGAATAACTCAACAAATCAACATTAAAACCTTCCGCCTCTAATCTTTCTTTTGCAATGGGGTGGATGTTTTCAACTAACAGGATATTAAATGATTCAGTTTTCATTTAATAACTATATCGAAAACTCCATGGATGATGAAGATTATCTTCAAAGAAAATGTGTATAATGACTCCTGAGGAAACGAGGGGAACTTATGAAGTTACTCGCCCAAAAAGCAAAGAGCGCAAATAAAAAGATGCGGTTACTTGATGACAAAACTCGGAATAGTCTTCTTCTCAAATTGGCCCATACTATCAGATTAAAAGAAAAAGATATTTTATTAGCAAATAGTAAAGATATGAAAGATGCAGGTGACTTATCTGAAGCTTTGCGAGATCGGCTCTTACTTAATATCGATCGAATTGAGTCGATGGCCACTACCATCGAAGAGCTTGCTCAACAAAAAGAGGTCATAGGTCATATCGAAAAAGAATTTATTCGTAGTGATGGGTTACATATTCAGAAAGTGAGGATTCCGCTTGGTGTGATTCTCATGATCTTTGAGAGTCGGCCAAACGTCATTATTGATGCTGCTGCATTGGCCATAAAATCTTCAAATTGTATTATTTTGAAAGGTGGAAAAGAAGCTAAGCACTCGAATGAGATATTAGGGAATATCGTTAAAGAAGTTATCAAGGACGAACTTCCTCTTGAATGCATCCAAGTTTTATCGTCCACCCAAAGGGGACAGGTTGATGAGCTTCTATCACTTAATCAATATATAGATGTTGTTATTCCAAGGGGGGGAGAAGAGCTCATTTCATACGTGTATGAGAAGGCGAAGATGGCGGTGATAGCGCACTATAAAGGGCTTTGTCATTTGTTTGTAGATAAGTCTGCACGTGTAGATCATGCAAAGGAGATTATTATCAACGCCAAAGTTCAACGGCCAGGTGTGAGCAACGCAATTGAAACACTTCTCATTCATAAAGATATTGTTGAAACGATCGGTATTGAAATCTTAAATGAACTTGAAAAACATAAAACCCAAATAAGAGTCGATTCTCTTTTTAATTCGCTAGCATCAACAAACTATCCTTTAGCATCGGATGTCGACTGGGAAACAGAATACTTAGATAACGTTATTTCAGTGAAGGTAGTAGGAGATGTCGACGAAGCGATCGAGCATATTGAAAAGTATGGAACACTTCATACAGAAGGGATTATCTCTGAGGATAGTGCGAATATAAAAAAGTTTATATTAAGTACGGACTCAAGTTGCGTGATGATTAATGCTTCAACTCGATTTAATGATGGCGGCCAACTCGGTCTAGGAGCAGAGTTAGGAATCTCTACGAGTAAAATTGGTGTTTACGGGCCTATGGGAGCTGAGCAAATGACAACTTGTCGTTACATTGTAACAGGTCAAGGACATATTAGAGGATAATCGATGAAAAAAGCGCCAAAGAAATGACGATTAATATGTTTATGGGCTCAGTACATATGTTGAATCATTCGAAGCTATTAGAATCTATGAAGAAAATAAACTTGATTTAATACCAAGCGTGGCCCTGGAAGCTACTTTAAATAGATCGAATAAACTCACAAATGAATTTAGTAAGTGATTTTTTAAATCTAGTATTGCATTCCTATGATTAATTGTGAAAACTTATACTAATATTTAATCACTAGGGAGGGTCTAATGGAGACTACGACTAAAAAAGAAAAATCACCTCGTAAGCCTAACGCAGCTTTTATGAAAGCCTTAACGCCATCTGCAGAACTTGCTGATGTTATCGGCGCAAATCCAGTTCCAAGAACTGAAGCTGTAAAACTTATGTGGGATTATATTAAGTCTCATAATCTTCAGAATCCAGCTAACAAAAGAAACATTCTTGCTGATGACAAACTGAGAAAAGTTTTCG
>CAYWMU010000102.1:0-9006 GCA_964459395.1 uncultured Bacteriovorax sp. | reverse complement strand
ACGGTTCAGATATGGGTGGACGTAACCTAGTTGTTAACGAAGCTCGTCCAATGGAGCCACGTGGGGATCGTCCTCAGCGTAGCGGTGGATTCGGCGGCGGTCGCGGTGGTGACCGTGGTGGATTCAATCGCGGTGGTGACCGTGGTGGAAACCGTTGGTAATTAAAAATTATCACAATGAGGCCCTCTTCTGAGGGCCTTTTTTTTATCTCATGAACAGACTAGAAAAACTAAAAACCCTCGTTAAGCCTTACTATCCTTCAAATGATCCCGCTCATAACTGGAGTCACATCCTGAGAGTCGCAAATTTGGCCCATATGCTTGCTTTGAAAGAAAAGGCGAATGTTGACATCACTTTGGCGGCAGCTCTCTGCCACGATCTTATTAACGTTCCTAAAAATGATCCTCGAAGATCAGAAGCCTCAACCTTGAGTGCTTTAGAGTCAGCTCCTTTGCTCCTATCAGTGGGCTTTAATGAAGATGAAATCACTTCTATCAAGGAAGCCATCATTACTCACAGCTTTTCAAAGAACCAACGGCCTGAGAGTTTAGAGGCAATGATTGTTCAGGATGCTGACCGCTTAGATGCTCTAGGTGCGATAGGTATTTTAAGATGTGCGAGTGTTAGCACTCATTTTGGTTCCGATTATTTTGATCCCGAAGATTTTTGGGCACAAGAGCGAGATCTCAATGATCAGAAATTTATGATTGATCATTACCAAACAAAGCTTTTCAAACTTGCCGATTTGATGAACACAGAAAGTGCAAAAAAAATGGCCCATGAACGAATTGAATTTATGAAGCTATTTCTTGCAACTCTTCACTCTGAGTCTTTTCATCAGTAGTACTAAAGAATTTATAATATAAAACCACTGCTACTATATAACTTAGCCCTGATAAGTAGAAAGTTGGTCCAAAACTAAAGTTCTCAATGAGATATCCACCAATTCTAGTACTGACTGTGTAGACTAAGTGATAAGAAAATAAAATCATGGCAGAAGCGAAGACACATTCCTTCTCTTTTACCCTCTCCATTTCAAACATCGAAGTAATAGGTGAGGACATATTCATCAGCATACCTCTCACAAAGAAGCAGCTCAAAACGACCCCAAGATTACCCACTACCCCCATTGAGACCATGAATGGGATAGAGATCAGAGATGTGAGAATAATAAAACGAAGCTGAGTGGTTCTCTTAATAAACCATGGGGTAACAAAAATCCCTATAAAAATAAAAAACTGAAGAAGAGAGAAAGTTAAACCTATATCTTTTGTCGATAAACTAAACTTCTCTTTCAAATAAATATTCATGAATGGAATGACTAAACCTGCACCAAAAGCAAAACAAAGCTTAGGTAGAGTAAGCTTCCCTATCACCTTCCATTCTTGCTCCTTAATAGACCTGAAAACATTTATACGTACTCTGGGAATTTCAACTTTTGTAATACGAAGAAAAATAATATTAGGAATGAAGATCAGGCTGATTGAGAGCATCAGACTAGCTTTAAAAACATCGGTTTCGTCTTGCAAAGGAGTAAGCAACTTTATCAAGCTCGGGATAAAACCACCAATAAGATACCCCACAAACTGGGCGAGAATTCCCAAGCAAGAATTCATAGTAAAAAGCTGGACTCGCTCATTGGGCGTAGAGTTTCTTAAGTAAAAGGGAGCGATGGAAATATTGAAAAGCGCCATAAACATACTGGCCATTAATCCCAGATTAAAAAGAAGATCAACTGAATGACTTAAAACTTGGGCGCCATAAAAAAGACTAGATAAAGTCATAGCAAAAATAACCAAATGCTTTACATGGAAACGCTCAATAATAAATGCAGCAGGAATGGCCATAAATGCAATTCCCAAAGATGTGGTGGAAATTAAATTACCGATCATGGCCTCGCCAAGACCCATGTGTTTCAAGTAAAGGTTGAAAAGAAGTCCGTAGATTGCCACTCCCATGGAAACCAAAGCATTACCGAGTAAAAATATTTTTACGTTATTGGAAAAACTGCGAAAGCTATGAAAGTAGGTACTCATCTTGCCTTCATCATGCCCTGAATTGATGACTTAATGGGAGTAAGCAAATTTTGCTGTTTAGTGTCACCTATTTTTGTTTGATAAGTCAAACTGATTTCGTTATGTTCTGATTACAATTCTGAAAAGGAAGACCAAAATATGAAACTTTTGCTTTTACTCAGCTTATTCTCCACTTCCCTATTGGCCGATTTTGTTCACCTGGCCCTCACTAAAGATTCAAATCAGATTATTTTGAATCAAAATGGGAATACTTCTGTACTTAATTCATTAAAAGATAAGTTTGCCTTATACCCTGATATTACTCCAGATGGTAATGAGCTTGTCTATGTTACTGGACCTGGCCCTCAAGATCTCCATATCAAATATAAAAACCTTAAATCCGAGCGTGAGGCCTCTTTTCACTTCTCTCATAAAACGATGATTGTGCATCCTCAGTTTTCACATAATGGAAAACTTCTTTTCTTTTCTGCCGAAGACCAAGAAGGAGTAAGTCGCATTTACCTTTTCAACTTAAAAGAAGAAATGAAGAAACAAGGGAAAAACTTAGAAAGCTATTCTCTTGATAACGCTGAGAATTTAAGTAAAGAAGAGGTCGCCTTCTTTCCTCGACCTTCTTCTGATGGAAACTTTATCGTTTACCAAAGAAACCAGGGCGACAAAAAAGAAATCATACTTCTCGACAGAGTCTTTAAAACAAAAGAAGTCATTGCTGAAGGTATGAGCCCAGCTCTTTCATTTGATGAAACTCAAATCGCTCATGCTAAAGAGATTGAAGGTCAATATGAGATTTTCATTTTCGATCGCGTTCTTAAAACTCATAAGCAAATGACTTTCGATAAAAATCACCAGATGGCCCCTGCATTTAGACCTGATAATACTCTGGTCTTCTCGTCTCAAGAAGAAGGGCTCTTTAAGATTTATGCTCTTAAGGACCAACAATGGGAACTACTAGCGGGAAGCGAAGATAAGAGCCACTACGCTCCACAATTTATGGGAGAAACTCATTTCAAACAAGGAACACTTGCTCCATTTATCGAAGTTCCAAGATCTTCATTTGGAACTGTTTCTTACCAAGACAAAATCTATATGGCCGGAGGTCACTCTGGTGCAGAACACACTTACCCACCAGAGTCTTTTCAAGATACCTTTGTCGTTTACGATATCAAAAATAATAAATGGGAAAAGCTTGCACCAAGACCTGTTAAGGCCCATGGCTATCAGATCTTGGCCTATGATGGGTATATATACGCCTTTGGAGGCTTTGCTTACTCTCCTGATCATAAACCGAAATGGAAGTCTCTTTCACAAATTGACCGCTATTCTATTAAAGATAATAAATGGGAAACTGTTGCTCACCTCAAAGAGCCACGTTCATCTAATGTCGTCATTCTCATTGAAGATAAGGCCTATATAATTGGAGGTTGGAACTCGACTCCTAAATTTGAAAATGACTATGATGGAAAATTTCATACTGCTATTGAGATCTTTGATTTTAAAAACCTTCAATCATCATATGCTCCTTATGAACTAAAGGATAAGCGTCGTGCTTTCACCGGACTCAATTATCAGAATAAAATTCTTCTTGTTGGTGGACTTGGTGAAGGAGCTACTCACTTTGAACTTCAAAGCAGAGTAACAATGATTGATCCTCTTACAGGTAAACACACTGAGTTGGCACAGCTACCATTTGCAACTTTCGCTCCTGCTGCAGAAATCATTGATGATGAACTTTTTGTATTTGGTGGAATGTATCAAACAGGTCCGATGCAATATGAATATGTTTCTCATATTTATGGTATGAGCTTAGCAACAAAAGAATGGCGTCATACTGGACGTTTTCTACAAGATACTAAAGGTTTTTCTCAAGTCTTTAAAATTGACGATAACACTCTAGGCATATTGGGAGGACACCGCTATTACGAAGGTTATGATTCTCCCGTTTCAACATTTGAGACCTTTTCCAAATAGTTTTCCAATAGGTGAGGAGTTACTGTCTCCTCACCTTTCACTTTCCTAACCTATCTCTTTCAACTATTCTGAAAATATGAGCTATAACAATATTGTTATATTAACAGGTGCTGGCATTTCTGCTGACTCAGGTCTTTCAACCTTTAGAGACTCGGGGGGCCTGTGGGATAAATATCGCTTAGAAGAAATAGCCACTCCCGAAGCCTATAACGATAACCCTCAGCTAGTTTGGAAGTTTTATTCAATGAGGAGAATCGAAGCGGCTAAGGCCAAGCCCAATTTAGCTCATTCTGCGCTGGTTGAATTCACAAAAAAAAATCCTCAGAAGAATATCACACTTATTACTCAGAATGTAGATGGACTTCATCATCGGGCAGATCCATTAGAAGACTTATCCCCTCTTTGTATGCATGGAAGTTTAAATGAATCTCGATGTACTCACTGTGGAACTGTTTACTTTGATGATTATGCTTACTTTGATTTAAATGGAGATTATGCTCCTACCAAATATAACCTTTGTAATGAAACTCAAAGAGCTAGTGACCATTACCTGCATCACTACAAGTTTCAGTACAAAAACTTTCTTCCATTATCGCCTTGTTGTAACCACGCCTTAAGGCCTCATATTGTATGGTTTGGAGAATTTCCTCTTTTCATGGAAAAGATTCAACCTCTTCTGCAAAAATGTGATTTGTTTATCTCAATTGGGACAAGTGGAAACGTTTATCCCGCTGCTGGATTTCTGCAGATTGCAAAAACCAATGGTGCTAAAACCGTTTGCCTAAACAAGGAAGAAATTATTCAACATGATCTTTGTGATGAATTCCTCAGCGGCAGGGCCATTGATATTGTTCCCCAATATCTGAATTCTCTATCCTGAAATTCCGAAAGCTTTTAACTGACCTTCCGCAAGTTTCTTTGCTTTCAATCTACTTTCTTTGAGATGCTTATCAGAGTAGGCCGGAGATTCAACTCGAATAACATCTCCTACAAACTTCTTCTTCCATAAATTGAGAATTTTTATCTCAACAAAGTAAGCCTTTTTATCTGGCCGATAACCATACTCTTCAAGAGCGATAAACTGTCCTTTGGCCGAAGAACCGAGACTATCCACCTTATGGTGGACAATACCCCAGGTCGATGATGAAAAGAATAAAAAGGAAAAAAGATAAAACCTCATACCTACTTTTAAAGCAGATATGAGGCCAGTATGAACGTGTGAAATTAGTAGCATAAGATGAGGAACTTGGACCATTTTTGTACGAGTGTCTAAACTCTAGTCAATTGGGCACACAGCTTTCTCTAGGACTACCTCGAAATCAATCATCCGATCGAGAACTTTAGTCAGCTGATAAACTCGACCATGGAGAAAACCATCTTCACCCCAATGGAAATCCATATCTGTGAGAAAGTCAGCTTCATCAAAAGAGTAAAAAGAAGAAGTGTACTTTACAAAATCTTCAAATTGATAACTCCAGCTTTTACTGGTCTCAGTGGTTTTACCTAAATCATCAAATACGATTGGATTAGTGTATGAGTACCATCCCCCTTCAAAGCCCTTGAAGATTGAAATGACTTTCGTTTTAAGAGGTGAATGATTGTGACTAAAGTAATAGTGAGAAGTCACAGAGTAAATTTTTGATAAATTGCTATTGGCATCGGGACCTTGAACAACTGGCTGACCGTTATATGAAACTGTTTTGTAGCAACCATCAATAATGGCCCCAAAACTCGAAAAGCTCATAAACGCTAATAAAAGTGCAAACATTTTCATATACTTATCCTCCGTGATAAAAATATTGTAGCTCGGGTCTGAAAGTATTCAACACCTTCTTCAACTTTTGCTGCATTCTTGATAAATAAGCATCTTTGTATAAGGAGTAAATATGCAGCACCCTTTTGAGCAATACATCCGTAGTGTTCCAGATTTCCCGAAACCGGGAGTTGTTTTTAAAGATATTAGCCCACTATTAACTAATCACTTTGATAAAGTTACTGAAGCTTTATGTGAAGGAATTGATTGGAATGAAGTCGATGCCGTAGTCGGTATCGAGTCCCGCGGATTTATTCTAGGTGCGGCCATGGCCCAACTTAAAGGTAAAGGCTTTATCCCAATGAGAAAAAAAGGCAAGCTTCCTCCTCCAGTAATTGGAGAAAGCTACGAGCTTGAATATGGGACCGACACCCTTGAACTCATTGTAAATGACAGACCTCTTAACGTTGTACTCGTCGATGACGTACTTGCCACAGGTGGAACTTTAAAAGCTGCCATAAAACTTTGTGAGAATAATAACCTAAAAGTTAAAAAGCTGAGTCTTTTAATAAACCTTACGTTTTTAAATAAGTTCAAAGAAGAAGGCTACCCACTTCATTCTGTTCTTAATTACTAGCCTTTTCATCCATCCAAAATGGTTTACACTACTATGTATGTGGATCATTTTAGCAACTTTCATTTTTTCGATTTCTCAAGTTTTTGCACTCGCTCCTGGTGAGCGAGTGCCTAATACTCAAATCCTGCGCATGTTGCCGGATAATATAGTTCAACTCAATCGAGGCTTTGCGGATGGCCTCACGAACAAATCCCACGTCATGATCACTCATAGTGCTGAAGGTTATATCTCTCGAGCGATATGTATTAAATCTAGTGCTAACACCTCTTATTGGAGGGTTTACCGCATACCAAACGCAGAGGCATTAAGCTCTGACTTAAACTACACGCTCGTAGGAATTGATTATCGCGAGATTCCGCAAGAAGTGACGAAAAAGAAAGTTCCTAAGATTGAAGAAAAAGCTAAGAAAAGTGAATCCCCAATTAAATACGATCTTCCAGGAAGAATAACGGAGAATGATCTTTTACAAGTCACAACTCCTGCGAGAAGAAAGCTCTTTGTAGAGAAAAACCTTAATCAAGATCAATTTAAAAGAGATCTATCAAATTACCGTCTCTCTTTTTATGCTTCACCTTTTGCTAAGCAATCAATCAACGAAGCTGAGAGTATCAGAGTTGGAGTGCGTGGAGAAAACGTTTCTAAAAAATATAAGCTCATCACTCAACTCGAACATCAACAATCAAAAGTAAAAGATCCTGTTTCTCAAGAGTCTGTCTCAACCAAGGCCACTCAAGGTCAGGCCCAGTTTATTATCAAAGACCTCACTAAAAGAATTTCTTCACTTTCTCTACTCCAGTATAATTCTATGTTTTTTTCTGAGTTAGGAACTCCTGACTCGCATTGGTTAGTAGGAGTCATCGGCCTTACTTGGAAAATCTATGAATCCGATACCTGGCAGAATGTTGATTTCAGCTATGTTCCGCTACTTGATATGAGAACGACTGATGTCATGGATCTTGATGGAAATATTTCACAAGAAAAGAAATCAGGCTTCCGACATGGACTTCGTCTCAATGTAAAGGCCAAAATAAATGAACGAGTCCATTTAGAGAATAGCTTGTGGGTACGACCATTTCAGGATCTCACAACGTGGGAACTAAAGTCTGATGATCTTCTCATCAATAATGACTTAAAACTCTCCTTCTCTCTTACTGATAAGCTCTTTTTTGATTACAACTTGATCTACATGAAAGATGCTGTGTGGAAAGAAATCTCAGGCTTAGATGATACGAATATCATCAATGCACTCAACGTGCGCTATGATTTGGATCTTTAGAGAACAAAGACAGGTATTCAACGTTGCCGGTTTTCCCTTCAATAGGTGATTGAATCGTCTGGTGATGAATCCATCCGTTTTTTTCTGCAAAAGAGACCACTTCTTTGAGAATTTCTTCTCGGACATTTTTATCTTTAATGACTCCGTCTTTAGGAAGTCTCTCTGTTCCTGCTTCAAACTGAGGTTTGATTAAAGCAACAAGCTTTCCTGAATTCGTAAGAAGTTTAAATACGTTTCCGAGCACTTTTGTAATAGAAATAAAAGAAATATCCATTACTGCGAGATCTGCAAGCTCATCTAATTGATCAAGATCGCGAATGTTAGTGCCTTCAAGATTTACCACACGCTCATCATCTCTTAGTTTTGCGGCCAATTGATCGTGTCCCACATCGATGGCATAAACTTTTTTTGCTCCTCTTAAAAGAAGTATTTCTGTAAATCCACCGGTACTCGCACCGACATCAATTGCGATTAAATCTTTTGTATTGATTTGAAATTCATCCAGTGCTTTTTCCAGTTTAAAAGCACCGCGGCCAACATAGAGAGGAGCATTTATTTCAATTTCACACTGAGGATTGATTAACTCTCCGGCTTTCTTAATGACTTTGCCATCGAAAAGAACATCACCTTTCTCAATTAAGCTTTTGGCCTGAGAGCGGGAACTCACGAGTCCTCTATCTGCTAGAACTTTATCTGCTCTTTCTTTCACACTTCACCTTGAAAAACGAAGGTCTCAACACCTGAAAACTTTACTTTCTCACCGTACTCCACAAGGTGCTCACCACCTCGATTTTCGATATGAATATCACCTTTCCAGCCTAAGAAATGATTCAATGTATGGGCACAAGCTGTAACGCCAGTACCGCAAGAGAAAGTTTCATCTTCAACTCCTCTCTCAAAAGTACGTACATAAGCTTTCTGGCCCTTATCATCAGTGACTTCAATGAAATTAACATTCGTCCCATTCGGAAACATTTGGTGATGACGATAAAAGGGAGCTACTTTTTTAATATCAATGCTCTTTGCATCTGAAACTAAGAAGCAGAGATGAGGCACTCCAGTGTCAATGAAGTAAGCCTGAGGAAATTCCGTAAAGATGGAGAGATCATACTTATTAATATCTTCAGCAACACTCATTTCAATTAGAAATCTTCCCTCTTTCTGTTCAACGGAAAAAGTCGTCTTCATGGTTTTGATACGATATTCGTCTTTTTTTTCCACATGGTCATAAAGATAGTGAACAAGGCAACGAAGACCATTTCCGCACATTTCCGCTTCACGGCCGTCAGAATTAAAAATTCTCCATGCAGTATCGGTCGTTGATTTCATATCCTCG
>CAYWMU010000101.1:0-9069 GCA_964459395.1 uncultured Bacteriovorax sp. | reverse complement strand
CCCTTTTACCTCTTGAATCTGCGCAATTGGTCTTGCCCAAACGTTAAGGACTCCTAGAGTTAAAGCAACTGTGAGACTAATTTTTAACTTTGTACGAAATGTCTTCATAATACCTGCTTAAAATCTTCCATTCTTCAGTGTTTCTATATTTGAGTCTGAACTCTTCAACTGTTTTTAAAAATTTCTGATCTTGTCCTTGGTGGTATTGGGCCAATGCCATCCAAAGTTTTGCTCCTCTAAAGAAACTAGAGCGAGGATAGTCTCTAACAAGTCGAGAGAAATGCTTCTCAGACCATTCATAATGATCACTTTCGAAAGCAGCTACACCTGCTCCGAAAAGGACTCGATCAGAGATAATTTCATGCTGTGGGAAACGAGAAATAAGCTCGTGATAAAACTGAGCAGACTTAGCATAGTTTTTGAAGTGGAGCTCTTTTTCACCAATGGCAAGCAGCTTGTCAGGAGTCCATCTATAAATATCGTAGTTAACTAAATCATTGGCATTCATACCTGGAATGCTCGCAATACTCCGAGTAATTCCCGGATTTTTTCCTTCAGCTTGGGCCATGAAATACTGTGTTTTTGATTCGAGCTGAGCTACCTGATATTGAAGGGTCGAGGCTTGAGCCTTAAGCATCTGATTCTCTCGTAAAAGCAAAGCAACCCGCTTCTCAGCTTCCTGAGAGGCCTTAATCTTGGTCATCATACTTTCCCCTAGACCACCGAACTTCCATAAAGTGCCTATGTAACCTAGAGAAAGAATTGAAAAAATTAGCAATAACTTCATAATTAACCCCAGTGACCTAAAACAAAGATCAACACCAGATTCATCGGCTGATTTTTATAATCACTTTAGAGTTAAGATTTTTAGGAAACTTGCCGAAAGGCTCTCTGTAAGGAGTTCTTATCTATGCCTGCTCAATTAATCGTTTTTAGTTTACTACTGCTCATCAGCTCCCCTTCCTTCGCTCGGGGTCCGGCCGTGGAAGACTTTGTAGGTATAGAAATGCAAGAAACCCCAACTCATCTTCATGGAGCTGAGCTACTTTATAATCTAGAACAAGATGTGAACCTCATCGCTCAAGTTGAAAATACTCCAGTGCAATCAACTGCAAAAACTCAAGGTCAGCCATGGAGTACATCTGCCCTCTTCGCTCTTATTACTCTTTTAGGACTTCCTCTTATTGCTTGGTCAATTGCTATGAATTATTTCAGGAAAAAAGCTCTTGCAGAGAGTGCTGCAAATATCGAAGTTCTTGAAAACTACAGAAAACAAAAAATGGCCAGTCAGGAAGAAGAGGAAGAACAAAGGAAAGTTTCTTAATAAATTTTCCAGTCCCCTAATCCTGCATATTTAAATATTCTTTGAATATGACGATATTCAACGACAATTTCTCGCTCTCCATCTTCGTCGATATCATAAACATTAACTTTATAGGCCCGACGGAAGTATTGGTCTCTTTGCCCTTTCATTTCATGAAAAAACCTACTTCCACGAGTGAGTTTGAGAGTTGATAGATCATTGTTTTCAAAACTTAACAGATAGATAATGCCTTGGGACTCGAGTTTTCTGCCTTGAGTGGTCCCTTCATCCAAAAATACAATAAGAGTTTTAACTTTGGGATTGAGATTAACAATCTTTATTCGAAAGATGTGTCCATTAGCACCTGTCGTGAAAAGCTTTCCACTAAAAATGGCCCTTTGTGAGCTATCTTGGATCTCAATCCAGTCCACTCCATCTCTTTTTTGGGGAACAATCCGTTCATCAATTCCATCACCATTAAGATCAATGAGATAGGCATCCCCGGAAACGAAGAACTTTTTGAGACCATCTTCAATTTCTTCCTTCTTTCCTAAATCTCCAGAGAGCATCTTGCGGTAATAACGCTCATCCTGGGCCATCAGCCCAGTGCTAGTTAAGAAAAAAGCCAAAAGAAAAGCATAATGAAGCATGAGTTTATTGTAACTTAAAGTCAGAGTTGTTAAAATCCAAAGCTAAACAGGAAGGTTTTGCATGATCATTTCACTCGGTTTCGTCCGTTCTACAAGTCAGTTGCTTATCAAAGATTTTGACTGGGTCAAAAATTCTTTAGAATCACGTCTCATAGATATTACAGACCTACCTGATCAAAACCTCTCAGGCCTCTTTGTAGAAGACGATGAGCATTTCAGCTCTCTTGTGTCTCTTCTTGAAAAAGAAAAGTCTTTCTACCCTATTATGGATGCCAGAAACGAAGATCTCTCCTTTACTTCTTTTGAGCAACTTGGCTCTCACGCATTTAAAGAATTAAGCATTAAAGTGATTAATCGCTGGACCATGATTCAGAACTTCAACAGTATTGAGAATATGTACAAAATAGTGACCCACTTTAGAGACCTTTGGCAAAAAGACCGCTTAAGTTTCTTTGAAGAATTCTGGTATTGGATGAAACGAAATCTTGGAGCCGTTGATCTTTCTATCATCTTCAATGACATTACTAGCGTTGAAGAAAAAGATGATAACAACGAGAAGAAAGAGCGCCCTAAACTAACTCAATCGATTATTTCAGGAGCTAAAAAGGCCAACTTTGTAACAGGTGGAGCTAAAGAAAAAGAACTGATGAATTCTTATTTTTCTCAATCTCAACCTTCTTTTGAAGTCACTGAAATGAATCCAGAAAAGGGCCAGTTTGTGGCCACTGTTCAAATTGAAAGAAGCCCTATTTTAATAATGGCAAGAGTCCCGGCCCTCAACCAGCTGCAAAGAACAACTCTTGCTTCAGTTTTTAATGGACTTGAATTCTAGAAACTAACTACCGAAGCCTCTTAGGGGTTCTCCTCCTAAGAGGTGAAAGTGAGTATGGAAAACTGTTTGTCCCCCATGTTTTCCCATGTTCGTAACGACTCTAAATCCAGCCTTCGATAACTCACCCTCTTCAGTAAAATTTTTAATGGCCTTATAAAGATCAATCAAATCTTCAGGAGAATTTTCAACAAGATCATTTACATCAGTAGTGTGGTTACGGTGAATGAAAAGGTAATGTTCTTTTGAATGAGGAGCGATATCTACAAACCCATAAACTTTTTCATCCTCATAAACTTTCTTAGAAGGAATTTCACCTTTTAAAATTTTACAAAAGATACAATCATTCATGAACTGCTCCCTTTACTCGTCTAATTTTGGCACCTAGCTTAGTTAATTTCTGATCGATTTTTTCATAACCTCGATCTAAATGATAGACACGCTGAATTTCACTTTGCCCATCAGCAACGAGAGAACAAAGAACCAGAGCGGCAGAGGCCCGAAGATCGGTACACATCACCGGTGCAGCACTCAAATGAGAAACGCCTTCAATAAAGGCCGAACTTCCTTTGAGAGTTACTTTAGCGCCCATTCGACTCATTTCAGGAACGTGCATAAATCTGTTTTCAAAGATTGATTCAGTTACAACTGAACTTCCTTCAATGACACTCATAAGGGCCATCATTTGCGCCTGGACATCAGTGGGAAATCCTGGGTATGGGGCCGTTTCAATTTGTGTGCCTTTCAAATTCGGTGAAGGTCTTACTTTTACAAAGTCCTCACCTATTTCAAGTTGAGCGCCCATTTCGAGCAGAGTATCTAAAACAAATGATAAATGAGTTGGATTAAAGCCTTTCACATTAACTTCTCCCTTACTCATAAGGGCAGCAATAATAAATGTAGCAGCTTCAATACGATCACCAATAATTCTATAAGCAGTTGATAAGGGTTTTAATTCAGAAATTTTTATTCCTTCAATAGTAATCGTCGAACTTCCGTGACCAGTGATCTTTGCTCCTTGGGCAATGAGGAAATGGGCAAGGTCATCAATCTCTGGCTCTCTAGCTGCATTCTCAAGAACCGTTGTTCCTTCTGCAAGAACTGCGGCCATCATAATATTTTCCGTTGCTCCAACACTTGGGAAAGGAAGAACGATATGAGCACCTTTTAAACCATCAGTAGAAGCTTTAATATACCCGTTCTCTATTTCAATTTTAGCTCCTAGTTTTTCCATTCCTAGAAGATGGATATCTACAGGTCGTGCACCAATAGCACATCCGCCAGGAAGAGAAACTGAAGCCGTTTTGAAACGAGCAAGTAAAGGTCCTAAAACAAGAACCGAAGCTCTCATGGTTTTTACCAAAGAATAATCAGCATGATGACTAGTAATATTGGAAGCATCAAAAGTGGTTATTTTACCTTCTACTTGATGAGTTACTCCTAAGCTTTGAAGGATTTTTGAAATCGTTTTAACATCCGCGAGCTCTGGAAGAGATTGAAACTGAACAGGGAATGGTGAAAGTAGAGTTGCACACAGTATCGGAAGCGTAGCATTCTTGGCCGAAGAGATCTCTACCTCTCCGTTTAAAGAACAAGGCCCGCTTATAAGTAATTTATCCATTAAAGAATCCTCTTTTGAGAGTTTTCTTTAGTTTAGAAGATTTTCTTAGTTTTGTCCCCCTTAGGGAACACCTATTCAAACTTTGATGTTCTTAAAATCATCTCTGCCGGAAATCTAAACTGTCTTTTAAGATAAAACTTAAAGCTTTCTTCAAAGGATTGCTTTTCTAATGCGAGATCCATGCACAATAACCATGCATCCCTTTCGGGTTCATTGATGACCAAGTGCTGATGGGCTGCTGGCATACCGACGAAATGATATTTTTCTTGATATGTTTTGGGGCCCCCCAGCCACATGGATAAAAAAAGTGTGAGTTTATCAATCATCATCTCAAGATCATCTTTATGCATTTTTCTAATTTTCTGGGCCTCTGGAAGAGTACTCATCAAATGATAAAAATCAGTGCATAGTTGGCGAAGACCTGCCTCCCCACCTGCTGCCAGGTAGGAGGCATCCTTCACACCGTAATTTTGAGAACTATTTGTAAAATTCGACATAAAAAGAAACTTTTCCATGTGGTTTTACATGATGAATAACTTCAGGTTCTACCACTCCAAATTTTTCTACATTTAGTTCATATTCACTTTGTTCTTCCACAATTGTGTATTGGAGAGAACCTTCAAGGACGACAATCTTTCCCCAAACTCCAGGAAGAGTTCGGTGATCGTTTAGTAAACCTTTGGGAACAGATGTCTCGTTAAATACATCTGTTCTCTTATATGCACTAACGTTAGACGGAAGGGACTTCATCATTTTCGACCTCCATGTTTTCGAGTTTATTAAATTTATAAAGACCGACTCGATCAATAATGGCAGCTGCAAAGCTTAATGCACCCACAGCAAAGACAACATCTCCAATAGATCTTAACCAACGAAGGTTTTGAATGAGATCTGTCTGCATCACCTCTGAGCCTCTTGCATACCAAAGACCAACATCTAACGCTGCTTGGAATTGAATTAGTCCAATTGGAAGAAGGCTTAATACAATCATTAAAGCAAGCCCTAGGTTTAATCCCCAGAAAGCAATATTCATTAAAGTTTCATTCCACATTCTTTTGTTAAAAGTTGTTTGAACGATGAATAAAACCAGACCCATTGATAAAAGACCATACACCCCAAAAGTAGCACCATGGGCATGAACGGCAGTGGTGTTAAGACCTTGAAGATAATAAAGAGCAATTGGTGGATTAATAAGAAAGCCAAATACTCCTGCTCCCACTAAATTCCAAAACGCCACTCCTACAAAGAACATGATGGGCCACTTATAATTTGTGGTCCAGCTTGTAAGACTTTGCATGCGATAAGTGTGGAAAGCTTCAAATCCAATAAGAACTAAGGGAACAACTTCCAAAGCTGAGAAACAAGCACCAATAGCACTCACAGAAGTTGGTGTTCCACTAAAATAGAGGTGGTGAAACGTTCCAGGTATTCCTCCAAGAAGGAAAATAGAAGTTGAAAGAAGAGAAGCTTTAGTTGCTGAACGAGGTTTAATTAAACCTAAGCTCACAAAAATAAAAGCGAGTGCTACAGTAGCAAAAACTTCAAAAATTCCTTCTACCCATAAGTGAACAACCCACCATCTCCAGAACTCCATAATACTAATGTGAGTTCTTGCTCCGTAGAAAAGTCCTCCACCGTAGAAAAGAGCAATAGCAATAGTTGAAGCAGTAAAGAGAAGGAGAAGTTGCTTAGAATCACTTCTTTCTCTCAGGGCCGGAACCACACAACGAAGCATTAGAGCAAGCCAAAGACCGAGCCCAACGAGAAGTAAAATCTGCCAGAATCTTCCAAGGTCAACATATTCATAACCTTGATGACCAAACCAGAAACTCATCTCAAGACTTGAGAAGACTTGTCTTGTGGCAAGTAATTCTCCAATTAAAGAACCAAACACCACAATAAGAAGTGCACCAAACAATGCATTCACACCAAAGCGCTGGTACTTTGGATCATTACCTCCATTAATAATTGGGGCAAGGAATAAACCTGCAGCAAGGAAAGATGTGGCTATCCAAAATAAAGCAATTTGAATGTGCCATGTTCTTGCTACTGAATATGGAAGGTACTCAGATAGAGGAAATCCGTAGAAGTCCTGACCTTCAACAGTGTAGTGAGCAAGAATTCCACCTAGACCAATTTGCGCCACAATGAGTATGAGAACAACTCCCCAATACTTCCACAATGCTTTCATGGAGGGAGTCACTTTGAAATGCTTTAGTGGATCGATTCCTGGAAGATTATTTGAAATTTCATCCTCTTCCTTTCTAAAAGAGTAAAACCAAACTAAAAACCCGATAGCTGTCACTAATAGAACGATTGAAATAATAGACCAGAAGATATTCTCACTTGTGGGTACGTTATCGATCAGTGGTTCATGAGGCCAATTGTTAGTATAGGTATGCTTTTCTCCAGGGCGATTGGCCGAAGTGGCCCAAGTTGACCAATGAAAAAAACTCATCATCTTTTCACGTCTCTCCATTGAAGGGAGAACATTTTCGTGGATAGCATATGCTATGCGCGTGTCTTTCAATTCAGGATCATTACTGAAAAGTTTTAAATAGTAGTTTTTTGTAAGCTCAAAAGCTTTAAAGCGAATATCAGAAATAATAAGTCGATCATTAACAAGACTTGCTTCTCGATAATCTTTTAACATAGAAGCTTTGATTCTCATTTGATCTTCGACTGTCGTTTCACTGAATTTTTTTCCAAGAAGCTCTTGAGCATAGATCTCTTGGTAGAAAACAAGTTCACGATGAAGCCAATCAGCAGTCCAGTCAGGAGCTTGATAAGCACCATGTCCCCAAATGGATCCAATCTGTTGCCCTCCAATTGATTGCCACACCGTTTGACCGGTCAAAATATCATCTTGAGTATAGATAACCTGGCCATCGGTAGTGGTCATTTCTGAATACAGCGGTGGGGCCTGTCGATAAACCTCCCTACCAAAAAAACCTAGAACAGAAAAAGTCAGTATCAACACTCCTAGAAGGAGCCACCAATACTTTCGCATACTTACCTCTTTTTAATTGATATATAAAATTTATATCGATACAAAATTAATATATCAATCTATAATCTAGCGCAAGGATTATTTATGCGATTAACGACTAAAACTGACTTTTGCCTGAGAGTCCTCATTTTTCTTCAAACTCATCCAGGTAAAAAAACGAAAATTCAGGAAATAGCTGACGCTTATCAGATTTCAAAGAATCATTTAAGTGTAGCGGTTAACAAGTTATCAGAACTTGGCTATGTGTTTTCTACACCAGGACCTAAAGGTGGTATTGAATTTAATCCTCAGTGTGCTGAATGGACTGTAGGAGAATTAGTTTCGAAAGTTGAAGATATGAACATTGTAGAGTGCTTCGATGCCTCTATAAACAGTTGTGTTCTGACTCCGCAGTGTCGACTTAAACATATGCTCAATAAAGCTTCGACTTCATTTTTAGGTGAATTGCAAAATTATAAAATTAAAGACCTAGTGAAGTCTTGAAGCTATTAAAAATCGTGGAGAACCTAAAAGATCTTTTTCAACTCTGATGTTAGAAAAACCAATTTCTCCAAGCATTTGTGATTGCTTCTCAACTTCTAGCTCATGTCCTTCCATCACAAAGAATCCTTCGCTCTTTAGATGATCATAGACTTGTCTAAAGAAAATACCAAACCACTCATCATAAGCATGATCTTCGAGGAAAAGTGCTAAGTGAGGCTCGTGTGTTTTAACTTGTTGGTGAACAAGTTCATAATGTGAACTTGCACGAATATAGGGAGGATTAGAAACAATCAGATCAAAGGGACCTTCAACGCTAAAAAGGCGGTCAGATAACTTAAATTCAGTTCGATCTAACAAACGCAGTCTTCGAGCATTGATAGTAGCAACCTCAATGGCCTTCTGTGATACATCTACCCCCACTCCCTTCTTTGCTACATTCTGGGCCAAGAGGCTAAGTAAGATAACTCCACTTCCTACTCCTACATCAAGCATCCTCTCAACAGGGTGAGTGACTTTATTGACAATAAGCTCTACGAGTTGCTCAGTTTCACTTCGAGGAATGAGAACATCAGGAGTGATATAAAATTGATTATTATAGAACTCGCTCATTTCCAGTATGTATGAGAATGGAACTCCTTTAAGAAGTTCCGCTCTCATATAGGTGAGTAATTTTTCGGGAACTGAATACTCGGAATCATCGAGTTCAATAGCAGGATTTCTTGAAAGTTTAATAAGAATATCTTCAACCTCTCTTAAAAACCTATGCAAAGAAATACCAGGATAATGAAACTCTAAAGTTTTTGTTTCATCCTGATAAAACTGAACCCACTTTTGCTTTAACGTTTTTATTCTTCAGCTCCCTGAAGAAGAATGGCCTGGTTATGTGCGATGAGGGCATCAATCACTTCATCGATATCTCCATTCATAAAGTTTGGAAGATTGTAGATGGTAAAGTTAATTCGATGATCAGAAATACGACCTTGAGGATAGTTATAAGTTCTAATTCTCTCTGAACGATCCCCTGTTCCAACTAGTCCCTTACGGGTAGCAGCTTCTTTCTCGTGGGCCTGCTGAACTTTTAAATCATATTGTTTAGCCTTAAGAATTTTGAAGGCCTTATCTTTGTTTTTTAACTGGCTTCGTTCATCCTGCATTGCCACTACAATACCAGTA
>CAYWMU010000100.1:0-9103 GCA_964459395.1 uncultured Bacteriovorax sp. | reverse complement strand
AATGAATTAAATACACCCTGAACCATGGGCACAAAGGCACCGGAGCTTAAGACGATAATAATCATCGCCCATTCAATCATTCGTTCAAAAGGCCCTACCTGCTGTCCTTGTGAAGGATCAAAGTAAGAGACGGAAGCGAACCCTATTTGCTGGGTCAAAATGCTACCGGCCCCAACATAGAGACTCATCAATGTTTTAACTAAGAAACCAATAATAAGTCCGGTTGTTGTATGAAAGGCAATGAGAAGCCAAGCGTGCTCGAGTCCAACCATATTGATCTCTGCGACGAGAGTTCCCTGAACACTAGGAAAAAAAGCAAAAGAAATTAAAAAAGTCGCAAGAATTTTGATCATTCCCGGAACAGAGACATTATCGAAAAGTGGCAATTGAAACAGAACCCCGAACCAGCGAGAAAAGCTCAGCCAGAAGGCCATAAAACTTACTTGATCAGTCAGGGAAACATTCATTATCTTCTTACTATTTCAGGGATACTAATAAAAAGTTCTCTGGTGTAATTAACAATGGTGTCCATCATCCAAGGACTGAAAATAACAATGGCCGCAACAATAACTAAAATTTTCGGAATAAAAGAAAGCGTCTGCTCATTAATCTGAGTTACCGCTTGGAATATGGATACCAAAATACCTACTAAGAGAGCACCAATCAACATCGGAGCTGCCATCATCAGAGTAATCTTGATTGCCTGACTGATAACTTCAACGACGAATTCGTTTTCCATAAGACCTACTCCTAACTAAAGGATCTTAAAATCGCACCTGTGACTAATTGCCAGCCATCCACAAGAACAAAGAGTAAAAGTTTAAATGGCATGGAAACAAGCATTGGGGGTAACATCATCATCCCCATGGCCATTAACACCGAGGCAACCACCATATCTAAAACAATAAAAGGAATATAAAGTAGAAAGCCAATCTGAAATGCCGTCTTTAATTCTGAAATAATAAAAGCAGGAATCAGATAATGAGTTGGAACGCCATCGATATTGTCAGGTGCTTGTGTTCCTGTAACGTCGTAAAAAAGACCGATATCGTTCTTCCTAACATGCTTACTCATAAAAGATCGTAAATCTTTCTCCAGACCTTCAAGAGCTTGAGTTGCACTGATTTGTTTTGCTGTATAAGGTTGTATCGTATTTTGATAAATCGACTGACCTGTTGGCATCATCACAAAGACAGAGAGAAACATCGCAAACCCAATCAATAGCTGATTCGGTGGCATGTTCTGTGTTCCTAACGCTTGTCTCATGAATGAGAGCACAACCACAATGCGCGTGAAAGAAGTGGTTAAAATAATAATCGCAGGTGCTAGTGTTAAAACAGTAAAAAGAAGAAGGACTTCAAGGGTATCGACAAGATTTGTCCCTTGACCAAAGTTTACGCTAACTCCAGGGAGATTAGCTGACTGGGCATAAAGAGCTTCAACAGGTAATAGCAGGAGAATGAGGGCCCAAAGTAACTTCATATTATCTCTTAATTAAATTCAATAGGTTTAAGTTTTTTTGCTTTCTTCTTCAGCTCATCAGAAAATCTTACGATATCTTTTTTTGCGACAAGCTTTTCTAGCCTAGATGTTTCCTCAATTGAAGAAGAAGAAGTAAGAATATCTTCTTTCAACTTAACCTCTGTATCAGAAGTATTGGCATCATTAAGCTTTAAATCAAAATTAGTTCCCGTAATTTCTTTCTCCCCTTCTTTGATCAGTCCAGCAGTATCGGTAATCTCAGAAATAAGAGATACACCTGCATCAGAATTAGAAACGAGAAAAATTTGTTTGTGCGCACGGATTAATGAAAGTGATCTCTTAGGAGAAATGTATGTTGTGCTGATCACTTCAATAAGTTGAGAGTTATTTAAGAAGCCAAGCTTTCCTCGAGAGAAAACTCCCTTTTTAAAAATAGTTACAATGCTATAAAAAGCACCAATCACCACTGCTAAGAAAACAGCAAACTTAGCTGCATATCCAGCAAAAGAAAATGTGTGATTTGCAACTGGTTCTTTTTCAATGGCTGATTGCGCTGTAGAAATTGAGTCTTTTTTTACAGTTTTCTTGTTTTCGTTTTTCTCAATTTGCTGAGAAATTTTATTTAAATAGTCCTCATTAAAAGATTCTTTAGTAGGTGCAACTTTCTTTACAACAGTAGGAGCAGCAGCTTTCGCTACTTCAACTTTTTTCACTTCTTTTTTAGTAGCAATGATTTTCCCTGTTGTAAATGAAATTTCAACCTGATCATTCTTCCAGCCAAGGTTTACTTCATTGGCCTTAACATTAAATGGAAGCTTGGCAGTAATAACTGCTTTACCTTTTTGAGACTGAGCTGTTAGGGAAACTCCATCTTTCGTTTTATTAATGGTCTTAAAAGAATCAGCTTCTCCAAGATTTACCTGAAGAACTTGTCCAGTAACAGAAATTTCCGGGAGGTCGTTTGATTTACCTTCTACCGCAATTTTTAGGACACTATCATTTCCCTTCTTCTCGTAATTCACCGTAGACACTTTGACACCGCCTAGTGCTACTTGTGAGAATAAAGAAACAACAAAAATCGCAACAAACTTTCTGTTCATGCAGCTCCCTTCCTGGTAACTGTTAAGTAACTACCTAATTATTTTAAAGACTCAATTCTTTCTAGTGGCGAAATAATGTCTGTGAGACGAATTCCAAACTTCTCGTTCACCACCACTACCTCTCCTCTAGCAACTAGCTTGCCATTTACAAGCACTTCCAGAGGCTCCCCTGCAAGCTTATCTAACTCAAGTACTGAACCTTGACCAAGTTGTAGTAAATCTTTAATCACAACTTTAGCTCTTCCAAGTTCAACACTCACTTTAAGAGGAATATCTAGAATAAAATCTAGATTCTGTACTTTAAGTTTATTAAGAGCATCGTCTCCGGCCTTAATTTGATCGGCCAGTTCTCTGATGGCTTCTTTATTATTCTCAGACATTTGTTGCTCAGACATATTTTTTCCTTTTAAGTAATTCTTCGAGTAATTTGTACTGCTCGGTTACCTTTATAGACACCAATCAAACACTTCATTTTTTTGGCATCTTCGATTTCTAGGTCTAGTTCTCCAGAGACTTCTTGATGTAGAGGAATTATATCTCCGACCTGAAGTCCGATAAGATCCCCTATAGAGAGTTCTGTCTCTCCTAGTTTAACAACAGCAGTAGCTTCTGCATGTTGAACATGTTCCTGCATTGAACGTGTCCAAAGAGTATCCACTACGTCATTATCAGTCTGATATGTTGTAGATAACTTCTGCTTAATCGGCTCAATTGTTGAGTAAGGAATCACCACCATGATGGTTCCCGAAGCCGACTCAAACTCAACTTCAAATGTAGTTGTAATGATCACATCTGATGGAGGTACTACCCCAACGAACTGTGGATTGATTTCAGTACGAACGTATTGTGCATCAATTTTATGAACAGGCGCCCATGACTCTTCTAAATCATTGATGGCCATGTCCATCACACGTCTCATGAATGAAAGTTCAATGGAAGTGAATTCTTTTCCTTCAATTTTGGTGAAGGGTCTGTCAGTTCCTCCAAAATAGGAATCAATAATGGCATAGGCAAGCTTTGACTCAAAAACGATTAAAGCTGGTCCACGAAGTTCATTGAAACGCATGATACACATACATGATGGGATCGGAAGCGTGTTAACAAACTCTCCAAACTTTAAGAGGTCTGTAGAGATAAGAGAGATAGTTGAAATTTTTCTTAAAGAGTTTGAAAGAGAAACGCGAAACTGTCTAATGAATCTCTCATAAATGATGTCCAGAATCGGCATTCTTCCGCGAATAACCCTATCCTGATTGGCAAGGTCATAAGGCTGAATACTTGCATCTGAGTCATCGACTTCAGAGAAGGAACCATCACTTTCAGAAACTAGTTCTAATGTTGGAGAATCTCCTCCCTCATCATTAACAGCTTTAAGTAATGCATCCACTTCATCTTGGCTCAATACTTGGGCCATGTGTTCTCCTCCTGAGATCTTTTAGCTAGTTTAAGCATCCTGCTCGACTAGTTGATTTGGAAACTGATGTAATAAACATCTTCCACTCTTCCATCAATCAAATAAGAATTGATGGAAGATTTTATCTCTTCCTTTAAGTAATCCTTACCTTCTCTTTTGAGAAGGTCATCAGCACGCTTAGTATTTAAAATGCTGATTATGGTATCTCGGATTTGAGGTTTGCGTGCTTCGAATTCTTCCTTCTTAGCATCATCACTCATCTTCAAGACTGCATCTAATCTTAAGTAGCGTCTCGGGCCATCTCCTTGAGCGAGATTCACAGTAAAGCCCTCTAGCTGAAGAAGCTTCTCTTCACTTACAGAAACTTCAGATCTCACTTCATCGCTAGCTTCTCCTGAAGTCTGACCTTCCTTCAAGAGTGCCGTTAAGCTCGGACGGCTTGCTTCTAATTCCATGAAACGCCATTGGAAATAAGCAACCGCGCTTAGAGCAACAATGTTTACAATCATTAATAAAATCAGGAGAGGATTTTTACCTGCGTCTGAACCTGTCCCTGGTTTATTCTCGTCAGCCATTTGAACCTTTTTTCGAGCTTAAGTTGGTCCTCTTCCTGGGACCTAGTCAAAATTATAACTGTCATTAGCTTTTGAATCAAGGATCTCACACATCATATGGAATTTTTTTCCTCTCCCATGTCATTACTCCAACACCTTGAAGAAAAAAAAGCCCCAGATGAACTGGGGCCAAAATGAACCTTGATGATTTAATTAACAAAAGACTTAAAGTTTAACTTTTCCTCTTTTAACAAGCTCTTCAATTAGTCCATCGAAATGCTGAACTGGGTAGGCACCTTTTACCGGAATTCCATTTAATAGGAAACCTGGAGTTCCTTGGAAACCATACTTAGCTGCTTCTTCCATGTCTTCTTCGATTCTTTTTTGAACAGCTTCAGACTTAACATCTTTAGCAAGTCTATTCATATCTACTTTTAGTTCCTTAGCAATGGCCTTCAGGAAAGACTCTCCATTGCGAAGCTTACCTTGCTCTTCATAAATCTTATCGTGGAATTTCCATGCTTTTTCTGGATCCTGAAGACGAATTGCTTCGTAATACTGAGAAGCAGGCATTGCATTCGGGTGAAAGCTTAGTGGAAGATGCTTGTAAACAAAACGAATCTTACCTTCATACTTCTTCATTAATTCATTAACAGTATTGAAACCGCGAGCACAGAATGGACATTCGAAATCTGAATACTCAACTAGAGTAAGAGGAGCATCTTTATTTCCGCGGAAAGACTCATCCTTTCTGATATTTGGTACCAGAGGATTGTTAAAGCTCTCTTCAAGAGCAGCTTTTTCAGCTTCTTCTCTCTTCTGAGCTTGTCCTTCCTGAGCCGCTTTAACAGCATTGTTTAAAGCATCGATAAATTTCTCAGGATTAGCTTCAATAGCTTCTGTAATTATCTCCGGGTTATCCTTGAGCATTTTTTTAAGATCGTCTTTTGACGTACAACCAATGGCTACCGTCGCAACTAATAGCATTCCTAATAGTTTTTTCATTTCATTCCTTTTAGAAAAAATAATTGCTTATATCCTAACATTGCCTTGAGAGATTTCAACTACTCTTCTTTATCTTTTTCAAGTTCTCGAGTGATGTAATTTAATAGTTTATTAAAATTCCTAGTGTAATCTCTCACATGCCCATAACCTAAGAGATGTACCCGACTAGAATGGTTCCCCTTCATAAAGGCCCTCATCGTTGAAAATATCCCAAAAGCCGCTCCAGACATCTTATCGTAGAGATGAAGAGAGAGACTTCCGTAAAAAAGAACAGTCAGCACTACAATGAGTACATAGATGTCATTAAAAATCGTCATTTGACCTAAGAAGAAATTCTTATAATCCTTGGCATTCGGCAATAACTCGAAGGCCAGTTGAACCACATTCGCAGTTAAAGTATCTATAACAACTGCCGCAGAAATAATTGTTACAACTCCAACAAGGACTAATAAAAAAGAGAAGTGAATAAAATAAACAATGTCTCTAGTTGGACGATGAACCCTGGAAAACTGTGGAGGGATACTCTGTGGCTCAAGCTTTTTTTTGAGTCGACAATCTCTTAAGTACACAAAGAAAAACTCAGAGAATCTCGTAAGTAGATTGTAGTTACTGTAAATTTCAGGTTGATAAATGGCGTTCACGTTTTCTATAGCAGCTTCGCTATAGTTAGAAATAGTTAAAAAAGGCCTAAGGAGAATTCGCCCAATATAACAGCCAATTAAGAAGAGAGCGATATGAAATCCAAATATTAAAGGAAGAATATCTAATGCTTCATGAGAAACGTAATCAAAGAATGTTTCTATCTCCATCAAACTCAGCCTAGACTGGGTTTTAAAGAATAAGAAGTTAAACCTTAACTGTTGAATCAAAGAATAGATAATAAAGAGGTGGATCAGTAACGACGAGGCCATAATCTTTCCCCCCACCGAAAGCATAAAACGGGAGTCAGGAGACCTAAACAAACCTTTCAAGTCAGATACTATTTTCTTTAATTTCATAAACTTATTTTAAAATAAATTTACTTTCCTTGAAAGCCCGGCAAGTCCATCAATTAAAACTAAAGTTATCTTGATAAATTCCGAACAGCAAAAAGAACTCTATTTTTAAGACCAAGGAGTCTTATATATGAAACGTCTAATACTTCCACTTCTTGCCCTCTCCATGCTCGTTGCATGTGGGAAGGATAATAAATCCGGAAAGAATGAATGGAGTTATAGTGATCCATACCTAGGGACTATCAATAATGGTAGTATTCCAAGTTATGGTGGTCGAAGTGTTTCCGCAGTACTTAGTGAAGTAAGTTGTTACGCCGGAGGAAATGGCCAGCGTCAACAAATGCAGCTTCCACTTACTGGCTTTAATACTGTTATCCCCAGTGGAGATTTCTATGTGGGCATGACTAGTTATGGAGACGTGGGAGTTCTAATCGGACAAGGTAATCATGCTCCGATGTTTATTGCTTATCTTTGCCCTCGACCTTTTACAAACTATCAAGGGTCAATCATTTCAAATGTAAGGGTTGGTTCTTATAGCCGTTGTCATTTTAAACCTCTTCCTTCGGCAACTTTAATTTTCCCAGGAGGAACAGGGACTGCAGAATTCAGAATGCTAGACTTCGGTAAATATGTAGGTCAGCCTAATCTTGCACCATTAACAATCTGTAACTAGTGATAGGTTACAAGCGAACCTATCACTTTTTACTCTTAATATACTCAAAGACTCCAACAGAAATCGCTTCCGCCATTTCATCTAAAAACTTTTCTTCACTTACTTTTTTAAGCTCTTTGCTATTGGACATAAAGCCTACTTCAATGAGAAGTCCTGGACGTTTTGAGAGAGCAAGAACGTAAAAAAGACCGGGTTTGATTCCTCTATCAGTAATTTTATACTTCTTTAAAACTGGTCGAACTTTTTCATGAACATTTCCTGCAAGTCTTTTGGAGTGAGAGACTGTCTGCTGAATAACAAGATCCACCAAGATTTGATTGATAATTAACTCCTCTCCCTTAAGAGTGATGTTCTCTAATTTCTCAACCTTTTGAGTAGCTGCATTCGATTTGTTATCAAGATAAAAAAGTTCAAAACCATTTACTTTTTTATTTGTAGATGAATTGAAATGAATCGATAAGAAAAGATCGGCCTTCACTAGATCAGCGAGATCTGCTCTTTCTTGAAGACTGACTGTTCTATCTAAACTACGAGTTAGAAAGGTAGAAGTTTTCTTGGAAAGTATTTCTTTGATTTTTGTTGAAAGTCTAAGGGATAAGTCTTTTTCAAAATATCTTTTCCCTTTAAGGCTTGCGACTGCTCCTAATTCTTCTCCCCCGTGCCCAGGATCGACTAAAACGACGGTCGCGTGAGCATAAGAAAAAATTAAAAAAAGGAGGACCGCAAATAACTTCATCTCTAATAAATCTTCTTTATCTGATGTTGAGGATAGTAATGACTTAGGATTTCTTTATAAGTATAACCCCTTTGCGCCATATCTAAAGCCCCAAGTTGGCACATGCCCACTCCGTGGCCATATCCCTCTCCTGCTACTTCAAATCCCTTACTTTTCTTCTTTAGAACATAATTATTTGAGGGAAGTAGTTCGCGACCAAAGAGATGACGAAGATAAGCTTTTTTAACGATATGAAGCTTACTTCCTGAGTAAAACCGTAATTCAGTTTTCTCTTCTGAATCTTCTACAATTTTAATTTCGTTTTTATTTTGAATTCTATCAGCATAGTAACGAACTAAAACTCGATCGAGCATGTCAGTTAAGCGTGACTTTCCTATCTCATGCTTCCAAGATTTCTTACCAGTCTTATGGCAAAAAGGGCATTCCACTTGTTGATATCCTTCTTCCACTCCTCCCCATACTTGATCTGGACGATAAGTTTTTCCACCGCACTTAGAATGAAAAAAGGCCGGAGTGATTTTACCAGAAGGACCGATGAGAATTTCGCCTTCTGTTCCTTTTGCTGCAATCAAAGTTTTTTGTGTGATATCTAGAAAAGATCCGGAGACTTGGTCTTTCTCTGAGGATTCAAGATGGTAAAGAGCATCTTGATTCATTCTTTGGTAGGCATAAGTACGGGCCGCTACTGCTTGGGCCTTAAGGGCTTCAACATGCCATGTACCGTTCATCTCTTTTGAGAGTAAAGTTGCAATATAGGACTCCATTGGAATCTTGTTGATTAAATGGCAATCAGAAGATTCCTCATTGTTTATGAGTTGGAGTTCGCCTTGAAACTTATCCTCTCCCCATGACACAAGCCCTGTAGGAGAACTAACGGATGCCAATAGCTTCGATGACTTCAAATTACTTGCTTGGCACTTAAATTTAAGATTCTTTCTTCCCAAGTATTGTTGAGATTGATTGCTGTGATGAAGAGTCTTCTTGAGGTCTATGCCCTGAACATTTATTTCACTTAATGACTTAGCAATAAGAACTTTGACTTGCGGAACACTCGCATGGAGATGGGCCGTAATTAAATATAGAGCTATTAAACATCCTGTCTTTAGTATCAATTCCCTATCCTTGGAAAATAGATCCCCAAGAT
>CAYWMU010000099.1:0-9260 GCA_964459395.1 uncultured Bacteriovorax sp. | reverse complement strand
AACATCAGGGTCCAGCTCTTTCATGGCCTTCTTAATTCCATCTAAGATGAACTGGGTATTAGTTAATGAGAATCCCTTGTGAATGTTATAGGAGAGTACTCTTAATTTCATATGTTAAAACCAATATTTAAAAGTAAATAGTATTCTTCCAAGTAGTTTATCATACCAAGGTCTTTGATTTAATACTTCTTGTGTGATGCGATTCTCCTCTAACAAGGAATCTCTAAAGTGATTCAGAATGAGTTCTCTGTTACTCTCTTGAGTAATAATAAGATCAGCTTCTAAATCATGAATAAAGCTTCTGTGATTGAGATTAGAGGAACCAATGGTTATCCAATCATCAATAATAAAATTTTTAGCATGAAGAACAGTGTTTGTGTAATGATAGATTTTAACGCCGCTCTTCAAGAGGTAACTGTAATAGAAATATTGTAACGTTTGAAAAAAGGGTACATCACTCTTGTCTGAAATAAGAATGGTGACATCGACACCTTTTTGTGCAGCTCGTGCAAGAAGCTTTATAAGCCTTCTCTTTGGAATAAAATAAGGTGTCGTAAGCCAAATGCGTTTTTGTGATTTCTTAATACGTCGAACAAGGTCGATGTAGAAATAGTTACGCATTAAAAGATTTTGATTTAGTCTCAATGGAAACTGCTTCCATTGAAAGAAAGTTTTCTTCTTTTTTAAAAATTTTCGATATCGATAGTAATCTCTTAGCTTCCAGTTCTTTTTGAAATTGAGAGTACCAAAGGCAACACTATCTCCAGTTACTCTGACACCCATATCTTGCCAAGCCAGCTCATAGTGGTCACTTGTATGAGTAGCAGAAATGTTAAAACTTCCGGTGTAAAGAATGTTTTCATCGATAATAAAAATCTTTCGATGATTTCTTTTATTAATCCGCAAGGCCCTTTTGTTAGTGATTAGAAATTTCTTAGACCAGTTTAGTTTTCCATAAAGCGGATGGTAGAATGGAAGAGGGTTATAAACTTTGATCCTAATGCCTGAGTCGTGAAATCGTTTTAAAAAACTAGTACTGAGTTCATGGCTTCCTATACCATCAATGATGATCTGAATATGGACTCCTCGCTCTCGGGCCTTGATAAGGGCATCTTGAATTTTTAATCCTAAGGTGTCCTCGGAGAACATATAGACTTCAATCGTTATGGAATTCTGAGCTTTTTGAAAATCTTCGAGTAATCTCTGAAAATAGAGATCTCCTTCAAAAAATATTTCTTCCGAACTCCACAAATGTTCCATATTTAAGTTATCGGGTGTTTTAGATAGCAAATAAAGTTGATCATTTTAGTTTTAATTCATCTTTTTCTGAGAGTTTACGAAAAGTAGGAAAAGAGAATTTAAAGCCATGGCAATAACGAAAGAATCATTTCTTAATTTAATCAAAGCTGCAGCCGTTTCTAAGGTAAGTGATATCCATTTAAGGCAAGATGAAAAACCATGCTTTAGGATTCGAGGGGACTTAGTTCCTGTAAAAATGGATGCCTTAACAGAAGAAGACATAGCACTGATTTGTAGTGTGATGATTAAGGATGAAGAGGTGGTGGCCAATCTTCATAAACTTAAAGAGCATGATGGTTCTTTTTCGGTCCCTAAGCTTTGTCGAGTTCGCTACAATTTTCTTCGCTATCAAGGAAAGATGGGGCTCATTCTTCGTCTCATCTCGGAAAAAATTCCCACTACTGAGGAACTTAATCTACCACCGGTTATTAATAAAATCGCTAGTGCTAATGCAGGCTTAGTTCTTGTCACCGGTGCTACTGGTTCAGGAAAGAGTTCTACTCTTGCGGCCATGATCAATTATATTAACAGAACTTCTGCTGTTCATATTCTGACTTTGGAAGATCCTGTTGAATTTGTTCATCAGCCTATAAAAGCTAGAATTACTCAACGAGAAATAGGAGAGGATACAGAAGATTTTAACTCTGCACTTCGCTCCGCTTTAAGACAAGACCCTGATATTATTCTCATTGGTGAGATGAGAGACGCAGAAACGATATCTATTGCATTAAAAGCAGCAGAGACAGGGCATCTTGTTTTCGGAACAATTCACACGACAGATGCATTAAGTACTATTGGAAGACTAATTGCTATGTTCCCTCCAGATGAGCAAGCAGTCGTGAGAACCCGAATTGCTGATAACTTGCATGCAACTGTATCTCAACGACTATTAAAAACTGCTGACGGAACCGGCCGAGTAGCAGCTCAAGAAATTATGATTAACAACCCTGGTATTCACGAAGCTATTATGGACCCAGTGAGAACAGCTGAGATCTATACTTATATTCGAAAAGGTAAGAATGGTTCGGGGGCCCAGACCTTTGACCAACACATCACCCGCCTCTATAAACAGGGACTCATCGATAAAGAAGAGGCCATGAACAATGCCACTAAGCCAGAAGATTTTGAAAGAAATCTTATGTTTGGTGATGATGAAGATGATGAATAGTTGATTGAACTTCATCGAATTGTTATGATCTCCACTCGGGGAGAACTATGAATTTATACTTTAAGAACTTCTATTTTAGATGGGTTAAAAACCTATTTGTTCTTTTTATTATATCTGCACTTTCAATGACGCTCGCGAGGCTAGGATTTACCCTGGTTTTTGGTGATCATGACGATTTAATAAATAATATGAGCGCTGTGAAATCAGCTTTCTTTCTTGGCTTTCGTTATGACCTGATGCCGCTCGCTTATATCAATGCAATTCCCTTTCTCTTATTGAATCTTTGTTATTTTATCCCGCGAATGGGGTATCAATGGGTTCGTAAGTTTATTATTTTCTTCCTAACTTTTTTCTATCTGGTTCTCGCTTGGCTCTATGTTTGCGATTATGGCTTTTATTCATTCTTCCAAGATCATTTGAATATTTTATTTTTTGGATTGTTTGAAGATGATACTGTCGCTCTGGTTATTTCTATCTGGAAAAACTACAACGTGATTCTTTGGGCCATTCTACTTCTTCTGGCCCACTACGCTTCCTATCGACTTATTAAGTTAATGTTCTCTCCTTTTGAATTTGATTTGAAGATAAGAAAATTTGATTGGACGATGCCTGTTATCTTTTTAGGGGGACTGGTATTTCTCGCTTTCTGTGCTCGAGGAAATTTCACACGTCTTCCTCTTTCTATTGAAGATGCTCATATTTCGAAAGTCGATTTCATCAATAAGATTTCTATCAATGGTCCTTTAAGTCTTAATAGGGCCCTTAAAATTAGAAAGACTTTTGGTAAAGGAAATTACGACTACTTAACAAACCTAGGATTCAAAACTTGGGAGGAAGCTTACGAAAAAGCTTTTGGAAAGAAGCCTCAGGGTGAATTCATGGACTCATTAGTTCATACTACAGAAGTAAATAAGAAAATTGAGGAAATAAAGCCTCACGTTATCCTACTTGTGATGGAAAGCTTTGGGAGTTATTGGAATGATAAAAACTCTGAATCGTTTGATTTACTAGGTGAACTCAAAACGCATTTTGACCAAGATATCCTTTTTAAAAATTTCCTTCCGGCAGAAAATGGCACAATTGGAAGTATTGTTTCTTTAACCACTTCTCAGGTAGTGAGACCTGGTGCTCGATTCTTAAGTGAATCTGAGTTTATGAAGACTTACCTAAGATCTTCAGGTCATATTGCTTATCAAGAACAAGGATATGAAACTCATTTCGTTTACGGTGGAAAGCTTGGATGGAGAGATCTTGGTAAATTTCTGACGGCCCAAAATTATGATCACCTGTGGGGGGCCGATGAGATTAAAGAGGCCATTCCTGAACTCAATAATCTACTCGGAGAGAATCTTGGTAATGAGTGGGGGATTTTCGATGAGTATCTTTATACTTTCCTAGAGGAGAAACTTAAAACAGCAGATCGCCCTCAACTCTTTGTGGTGTTAACGACTTCTAACCATCCTCCATTTGAAGTGCCTAAAACTTATCAAGCCCTTCCATTAGAGATGAATGATGAAATGCTGAGCAAGATTACTGCGGGCAAAGATCTGGCCTATCTTCGTTTCAGAGGCCTTCAGTATTCAAATCATAAAGCAGGAGAATTCATTACTCGCATAAAGAAATCACCTCTCGGTAACAAGTCTATTATCAGTATTACTGGAGACCACTCTTATTGGATCGCAAAAGGGGTGGGCTCAGACGAAGAGTTCAAAAGGTACGCCGTACCTTTTTACATCTATGCTCCAGATGCATTAAGACCTGCGAAGTATAATAAGAATAATTTTGGATCACATGAAGATGTTTTCCCGACGCTTTATCATATAAGTTTATCCGGACAGAAGTATTTCAAGTTAGGAGAAAACCTATTTACGGAAGAAGGGTATGCTGTCAATAATTCTGGACTGGTGGCCAATCGTAAAGGGGCCTATCATCATAAGAAATTCTGGAAATGGAAAAGTCTTAAAAATCAGATTCTAGAAGAGTCTGAAGAAGAAATTCCAGGTTTAGTTCCACATCATTCCGGATTAATTAGTATTACTGATCTTTATTTGAAGGAAGAAAAGAAGCGTAAGCACTCTGACGAAGAAAGTGGTCCGCTAGAGTAATAGCGGCCATGGCCTCGACAACAGGAATGACTCTTGGTAGAATACAAGGGTCATGACGTCCTTCTTTGGCCTTATCACCGACAGTTGATGGAGCTTTAAAAGCAAGATCAATAGCGATTTCTTCGCCATTTGAAATTCCACCTTCCATTCCACCAAAGTGTTTTGAATCAGAACTTATTTCGCTGCCTTTCATGTTGGCCATACTAAAACCTGAACCTAGACTGAAGCCTACGCAAGCAGGAATCGAGAGCATGGCCTTGGCAAGATCTGCTTTCAATTTATCAAAGACTGGTTCTCCAAGCCCTGCAGGAACGCCAGCGATAGAGAGTCTGACGATTCCACCAGCTGATTCGCCTTGAGTTTTACACTCATTAAGATAAGTGATGACTTGATTAGTGAGAGCTTCATCAGGAATATTGATTTCTCCACGAGGAGTGCCATGAGGTATGTCTTTATCTAATTTATAAGGGCCAACCTGCGAGATATAAGCATAGAAGCTCATGCTCGTTAAAAACTTTTTTGCAAAGTATCCACCGATCACACGGGCAAGGGTCTCACGACCTGAAGCACGGCCACCACCACGATGATCACGAATGCCGTATTTAATCATAGTTGTTTTATCGGCGTGACCTGGGCGATAGGAGTTTTTGAGTTTATCGTAATCTCCAGAGCGCTGATTGGTATTTTCCACTATGACACAAATGGGAGTTCCTAGTGTTTTACCTTCAAAGACTCCAGAGAGAATTCTAGGACGGTCATCTTCACGACGATTAGTGTGAACAGAGTGTTGTCCTGGAGCGCGACGAAGAAGTTCTGTATGAAGTTCATCTATGCTTACTTCTATATTGGATGGCATCCCATCGATAATAACTCCTAGGGCCTCTCCATGAGATTCCCCGAAAGTCGTAATGCGATAGAGTGTTCCAAAGCTAGAGCCAGCCATTTTTTACCTTCTCTAAGAACTCATCACAAAATTTATCAAGAGCATTCTCTGGAAGCGCTTTTAGTTCTTCGGCAGAAATATAAATATCACTTGAAAGGCCACAAGGATTAAGAAGTGCTAGGGCACTTTTCATTTGAGGATCTTTATAGAGATTGAGGGCCATACCGTGAAAGGTTGTTAGCTTCTCAATAGCAATTCCCATGGACGCTATTTTTTTATCATTCTTCCACCAAAGTCCTAGAAGTTTGTTTTCGTGACCAAGGTCTTCGATTCCCCAAGAGTTCAGTACTTCCATGGAAAAATCAAAAATCTCATCAGTCATCTTTGAAAGACTCAAGCTTTTTGGATTAAGGCGAGTGATAGGATAAAAAATAAACTGCCCTGGATGATGAAACGTTAATCCTCCACCACGCTCAATTTGATGAAGTGGGAAAGGGAGATGAGGGTAGTTCTCAGGTTTAAAGTCGATGAGTTTTAATTCTTCACCTTTACGAGGTTTTTGAAGCCCTCGACCGTTAGTTAAAACATGAGGGTGAGAGGTGCAGATAAAAACACGAAGACCTGGATGCTCATGGACTAATTCTACACATCTTCGCTGAAACTTATGTGCTAGAGAATATTCCCAGCTCCATTTGCGAACGATGAGTGTTTTTTCATTAACCCAAGAGAGGTTTGATTCACTTAAATCAAAATCACTTAAAGTTAATTCAATGTTCATTATTTCTTCTCTACTGACTCGACGTAATCTAAGAAGTCTCCCGCTTTATAAGAAGAACGAACGAGAGGGCCAGAGGCCACGAATTTAAAACCAAGTTTTAAACTCATGCGTTTTAATTCTTCAAATTCTTCAGGCGTATAATACTTCTCAACATTTAAATGTCGCTTACTTGGTTGAAGGTATTGGCCGAAAGTGATGATATCAACATCATGAGCACGGATGTCTTCAAGAGCTTCTTGAATCTCCTGCCACGTTTCTCCAAGACCCACCATGAGCGAAGTTTTAGTTTGAATATGAGGATAGTTTTCTTTGTAAAACTTTAAACACCCGAGAGTTTTCTCATAACTTGCTCGAGGATCTCGAACTGGGTGAGTAAGGCGCTTCACTGTTTCAACGTTCTGAGCAATCACATAAGGATTGGCATCGGCAAGAACACGCATTCGTTCTTCGTCACCACCAAAGTCAGGAATCAGAACTTCAACCTTAGTCTCAGGGTGATCTGCATGAACTCTTTTAATGACGGAAGCAAAATGACTAGCACCGTGATCAGGAAGATCATCACGATCCACTGAAGTGATCACAATATAACGAAGATTCATCATCGCCACCATTTCTGAGGTATTAGCGATTTCATCTTTGTTAATAAAACCTTTTGGGTTTCCTGTTTTAACGTTACAGAATTTACAAGCGCGGGTGCAGGTATCTCCAAGGATCATCACTGTTGCAGTTCTCGCACTCCAACACTCAGAAAGGTTAGGGCAGCGGGCCTCTTCGCAAACAGTAGCAAGACCTTTGGTGCGCATGTTATCCCGAATTTCTTTGTAGTCTTTTCCTTGAGGAAGATTGACTTTAAGCCATTCAGGTTTTCTCTGGTAATTTTCTTTCTTAAAATATTCGTGGGCCATGGCGTTTTCTTATCATAAGTGGGAGGCAAAGCATAGCCCTTGTTCCCTTTTACATAGCACTTAAGTCCCTAGAATTCTTAATGCGGAAGAAGAAAACAGTGTTCCCAGACAATGGCCACCTTCATCTTTTTTTGAGGAAGCCTCACTTGAGGAGAAAATTCCATCAAGAGAGTTTTGTCACTCCATTTAGTCTTTAAAAACTGCATTCGACCTCGAATGAGGAGAGATTCAATTTTTACATCAATACCTTGCTCACTTAAAATAAAAGCATTGGCAGGAATAACGAGAATCTGAGGAGATTCATCATTCGTTTCTCCCAAGAGGCCCCAAGGGGTTTGCCACTTTCCATTTTGAGGAGAGACACTTAAAAAATTTTCATATCCTAGAAATTTAGCAGCAAAAAGTGAGCGTGGTTTTTTTATAACCTCTTGAGGTGATCCAACCTGTTCAAGCTTTCCAAAATTCAAGAGGGCCATTTTATCAGCAAAGAGTGTAGCCTCTTCAAGATCATGAGTTACCCATAAAACAGATATGTTCTGGCGACGAATATACTCAAACAGGGCATTTAAAATATCTTTCCTAGTATGAGGATCGAGGTGAGTAAAAGGCTCATCTAAGAGGAGAAGTGTCGGACTGTTGATAAGCTCACTTGCTAAAAGGACTTTCTGACGTTGACCAGCGGAGAGTTCACTTAAGTTCTGTCTGAGTTGAAAAGTGAATTCAAAAATATCAGCAAAGTCACGGGCCAGTTGAAGTTTTTTATCATCATCAATATCAAGTTTATTAGAAGTTATTAAAAACTTTTGAACGTTCTGATCAGTCATTTCTTTTTGCTCAAATAAGCGTAGCTCTCCTTCAACTGTAACAGTTCCGGAATCAGCTTGGGTCTTACCTGAAATGATATTGATGAGAGTGGTTTTCCCTGATCCATTAGGCCCCATGAGAGCAAAGACTTCACCTGGTTTTATTTCTAATGAAATATGGTGGAGACCGGCAATGGCCCGTTGGTCGAAGAGTTTATTAACGTCACAAATTTTTATCATGCAGCTTTTTTAACAATTAAAAGAAGTCCTGTAAAAAGAAGAATGACTCCCATTGTGCGTTGTAAACTAATAGGCTGAACATTAACTCCAAACCACCCGTAGTGATCAAGGATAAGAGACATTAATAGTTGTCCTGTCACAAAGGAAGCCATAAGAGTTGTGGCCCCTAGTTTAGGAATGAGCATGATACTTGAACCTACGAAAAGCGCTCCAAAAAGCCCCCCAAGAAAGTGGTAAGGACTTGCTAAGGTTAATCTTTTGAGATCCTGAATAAAGTTACCTTGAAAAAGGCAGATGACAGTGAGGGCCAGTGTCCCCATGCAAAAAGAAATGAATGCACCTAAAAAAGGGTTTTTGAGAATACGGGTTAACTCAGCATTAATTGAGGCCTGAATAGGCATTAAAGAGCCAATTAAAACGGCTAAAATGAGAAGAATGTAGACCATATCGACCTCAGAAGTAATTTATGTTTCAATAGTATCAGATCATCATAAGGATAAGCTCATGACTTTAACTCAGCTCAATTATATCCTGGCCGTCGACCGCTGTCGAAACTTTGCGCAGGCTGCACGAGAATGTTTTGTAACTCAGCCGACTTTAAGTATGCAAATTCAAAAATTAGAGGATTATTTGCAGATCATTATTTTTGATCGCTCAAAAACGCCTGTTGAGCCTACTCCCATGGGGAAAAAGGTTCTTAAATATGCTCAGAAAGTTATGGGAGCAGCTAATGAACTAGAAGAACTCGGTAAATCTCTTCGAGGAGAGGTTTCTGGTGAATTCATTCTGGCCATCATTCCAACTCTTGCTCCTTATATTCTTCCACTATTTGTGAATAAATTTCTAGATAAATATCCTGATGTGGAACTCAAAATTTATGAATATCAAACTGATGAAATCATCAGGTTTTTAAGGGAAGGGAAAATTGATGGCGCCATTCTAGCGACCCCTCTGGAAGAGAAGGACATAAATGAGAGACCTCTCTTTCTTGAACCTTTCTCAGTATTCTTCTCCCCAGCGCATGCGCTCTTGAAGAAAAAACAAATCCCATTCCGACAGGCGCATTAATAATTCCACGA
>CAYWMU010000098.1:0-9353 GCA_964459395.1 uncultured Bacteriovorax sp. | reverse complement strand
ATGGGTTGCTTGAGCTGCTGATTCAAGTGTTGAGAGTTCCTTGCGGGCCTGATCTAATAGTTGATTAATAAGGGCCTTTTTCACTAGGCGCCACAACATTTTTTAAATTTTTTACCTGATCCACAAGAGCAAGGGTCATTTCTTCCAATTTTCGGCTCTAGTCTTTTAAGGGGTTGACCTGCATGAAGTTGACCTTCTTTGAAACGCCATTGTCCATCTTTTCTGACAAAATAAGCTGTTTCATGGTGATGAAATTCTTGATCTGATTCAATATCTTTATATCGAGCTACAAATTCAACCACGCCAGAATTATCTGATTCTTGCCCTTTTTGAGTTTTACGGATTTCAAGACCTTTCCAGTCCGAGCTTTGCGCCCACTTCAGAGCTTCATTTTTGTCGAATGTCTCACCCTCGATTAAGATCTGAGAAGCATCAATAAAATCGATATTGTGTTTAGTGTAAGCGGTATAACGAGCGCGCATAAGTGTTTCGGCAGAAGTTGCAGGAGATTTTCCTTCTAATATAGGGGCACAACAAGTTTCATAACTCACAGGATTAGCTTCTAAAACACGGCAAGGACAAGACATAATAAACTCCTAAAAAAGTCGATAAACAAATATGAGAATTGTATTTGAAACTGAGCGTTTTTTTAAGAAGATATTACTACAGAATTGAGGTGAACTTGGAAAATAAATTTATTTGCCCGCTTCCTTGGGTTTCATTGAGCATTGGAGTCAACAATAAGCGCCGTCTCTGTTGTCATGAAACCCGTGATAATATCGAAATGACTACTCAAGATATCGAAGAAGTTAAAAATATTATGCAGCAAGGTGCAATTCCATTGGCCTGTAAGAAATGTGCAGCGATGGAAACAAACGAAATCTTATCACCTCGTCATCAATATACTCTAGACTATCCACACCACTCTCAAATTCAATACCTGGATCTGGTGTTAAATAATGACTGCAATCTTGAGTGCCTAATGTGCTCACCTGCTTATTCTGTTAGGCTCAATAGGATCTATCGCGAAACTTACCCTGTCGAAGTCACTCCTTCATGGAGCATTAACTATAACGAACTAGAAAAATACGACCTTTCAGGTGTCACTGATATTAATATCATTGGAGGCGAGCCACTCTTATCAAAGGATGCTTACTTATTTTTAGAAAAATTTATAAAAAATCATTCATTAAAAAAACTAAGAATCATCTCTAATTTTACGAAACTACCTGAACGATGGAGAGATATTTTCAAGCAAGTAAAGACATTAGAGTTAATAGCCTCAATCGATGCTACAGAAAAGCTCTATGAATTCATTCGTTATCCAGCAAAATTTGAAGATGTTAAAAATAATATAAAAAAATTGAAATCTTGGAACTTAAGTAACCTTAACTTATCCCAACACGTCGTTCTTATGAACATCAACTTCCCTTATATAAAAGAAATCTTCTCCTTTCATGAAGAATTTTTTTCTACTCCCGATCATCGTCTGCCTATCATAGTGGAAATCAGCTCGCCCCAAATCCTTCATCCACGAGTTTTAACGGATGGACAGTGGTCAAAGGCCAAAGAAAGTGCATTAGAAATTATTGAAGATTTTGAAAACAAATATGGCAAGAGACAAGAATTTAAAGATTTTAAAAATCTTATAAGTAAGATGGAGAAAATCGATTTGAGTCATTTTTATGTGGACTATCAAATTTACTTACAAAAAATAAAAAAATATCATCCATGATCTCTCTTCCAATAGACCCGTACCTTCCAGAAATCATTTCATTATGGCGTACAGAAAAAAGCATAATACTTAGCGCTTCTGCAGGATCGGGAAAAACGACTCGTTTTCCATGGGCCCTAACAAGGGAAACATCTAAAAAAATTATTGTCTTAGAACCAAGAAAGATTGCTGCGAAGATGGCAGCTGCAAGGATTGCTGATGAAAACAATCTCACTTTAGGTAAAGAAGTAGGATATGCCTATAGAGATGATGTTCGCTTTTCTGATGAAAGTCGAGTGATCTTTTTTACTGAAGGAACATTCATAAAATTCTTCTCAGATAAAGATTTTTTAAAGTCTGTTGATACCATTATCTTTGATGAGTTCCACGAGAGACATATTGAAACTGATTTATGTCTTGCTCTCTTAGGACATAAACTACAAGACTTTCCTCATTTAAAATTTATTCTTATGTCGGCCACTATTGATCTAGATATGGTTAATAGTCTGCAAGCAAAAAGTATCGACATCAAGTCTCAGTTTTACCACGTTAAGACTCATTATTTACCTAATACTCCCAGCATTCTTGATCAAGAGCTTAGTTTAAAAGTAAAAAATGTTATTAAGTTTCTTCCATCCAATGGAGATATCTTAGTTTTTCTCCCAGGGATGAGAGAAATTCTAAAAACAAGTGAAGTCCTTTCAGAAGAGTATGGACAAATTTTCATTCTCCATTCAGAAATAGATAAATCTCAACAGGAGAAAATTACTTACCCTTCTTCTTATAGAAAAATTATTCTTTCCACAAATATTGCGGAAAGTTCAATCACCATACCCGGCATAAAATACATCATCGATTCAGGTCTTGCACGAGTTAGTGAATACAACCCTTGGACAGGTATAAGGTTACTGACTGATAGACCTATTACTCAAGCCTCTGCCATTCAGAGGATGTACAGAGCTGGACGAACACAGGATGGAGAATGCTTTCGTCTTTATTCAGAGTTTGATTACAAGCAAAGACAACAGTTTATTGTTCCAGAAATCCTAACGACTGAACTCAATGAGGCTTACCTATTGAGTTGTCTTTATAATCATCAACTCAAGTGGCCAAAGAATCCTCCTGAAGATATGTGGAATAAGGCCATTGCTTTATGTGAATTATTAGGAATGAGTAAAGATGGAAAATTGACTGAAGCAGGAGAATTCAGCATCAAACATCAACTCAATATTAGGGAAGCTAAAATTTTTTGGGATGCTCGCAACCTTACAAGCAAAGCCAAGGAAAAACTTCTTTTTTACGTCAGTAAGCATATATCAAAAGAAGACCCCAAATATCTAAAACGAAAACTTAATCAGTATCTAAAAGATAGTGGCGAATTAGAAATACAAGATTTGGGCCAATATATTTTACCAGGAATGATCGATCAGATTGTTAAATACAGGTCCAAGCATAATGATTTCATTCATTACTCAGGAAAAGTATTAAAGAGATTTGATTCATCTCTTCAATCCGATGAAGGGCTCTACATTGCTACTGCCATTAATCAGCGCGGACATATCGAAGAGCTTTTAGAAATTCAAGAAGAGTGGCTCATAGATTTAACTCCTTATCCCCTCGAAGAGTCTCAAGATATCATCTGGTCAGACCATAAAATTCAGTCACGATTCAAAATCGCGATAGGGAGTATCATTCTTGAAGAAGAAATAAAAATTAAGGGTTGGGAAGAATTGTCGGAGAAAGAACAAAATCTTTTTCTCGAAAAGAATCAGCAAAAATTCAAATTAATATTAGAAGCATTTCTTAACACTGACTTTTACAAGAGAAGCCTTTTCTACATTAAAACAAAAAACCTTAAATTGGATTTTTCTCCCTCATTTAAAGATTATATGAACTCCACTCTAGGTATGAGTGATTTGACTGATGAATTTTTCAAAAGAAAGATAGAGGAATATCTTAATATTCAAGTCGATCATGAGATCCCTCAGACCATAATGATTAGTAATAAGAAATTTAGAATAAATTACGATAGCGACGCTTCCATTGAAGGATTCATCCAAGATTTTTTTGGAATAAGTAAAACGCCCACGATTATGAATCACCATTGTCTAACAATTGTCCTACTTGGTCCCCATAAAAGGCCTATTCAATACACCAAAGACCTAAGAAACTTCTGGTCTGGGACTTATCAAGAAATGCTTAAAGGGTTGAAAAGAGATTATCCACGTCATCATTGGCCAGATGATCCCCTTTCAGCTACTCCAGTTTTGCTTAAGAGACACTTGAATTCTTAACCTTTTTCATTCTTAGGTCTTACTGACTAACTTAATATTTCAGTTAGCTTGGGCGATATAATAAGTATGAACAGAGAAGGTAAGAGTTTCAAAAAAGAAGCCCTAGCTATTGGGATGTTTAGTCTCGTTCTCTTTCTGTTTTTTTTAAGTTCCTCTAAAAATGAACATCAGGAAACAGCTGAAATTGAAAAGTATCGTCATGAAGTTAAAAAGAAAAATCAATCTATAAATAAATTCAGAAGACCTTCAAGCTCTAAGGTAGAGAACTTTGTTGAATTTAAAGAAATACCGAAAAAAGAATCAAAGAGTTCAAGATCAGAGAATCTTTCACTTGATGAGATTGACTCAGATTCTGATCATAAGAATGAGAACATAAGTAACAATCGAAGCTCTGTTGGAGCAACTGGTCTTCATAACAGGACTATCATTCGGGAAACTAACCTTAATACAGGGTACACCACCTACATTGCCGGCCAAAATGCAGATCAACTACCTCGAACTCCTGATTTTCCATTTGATCAACTTCCATGTGAAGAAGGGCCAGGATATAATTGTAATTTTAATCTAGGAACAGGAGTTTATACCAGAGCAAGTACTTTCCATACTCCATCTAATTCTTGGCTTTTCTTTGATTTTCAAAACACACTTAATTTGATTAAAAGTAACGGCATTAATGGCTCAATAATCTATTTTGATACTCTCCCTGATACTATACAGTCGATGTTATGGCGTAATGATATACTTTACTACTGCTCCGAAGAAGGAGAGCTTCGGAAGAGAAACTATAGTAACTATCCAGACTATGTTGAAACAGTATTACACTTTCCGGGACAAGGAATCCTCTGCGCCGGAAAACGTATTCTTTGGAAGAATGCCTCCGGGGATAAGCCTGACCGCTTAGTTTTCCCTTTCGTACAAAATGGGCTGATGGGCGTAGCTGAGTACTGGAATCCTTAACTGAATAAAGTTACCCGCTAGTCTAAACTATAAGTTTTCGGTAAGATATCTGTATGAAAAAAACGCTCATCCTACTCCACGCTGAACTCGGAATCAAAGAGGACCTAGACCCTCTTAAAGACCTCCTAAAAGACAAACTAGATGTTCATACTTTTACTTTTAGCGGTCATGGCAATATGCCGGCCGCAGATGAGTTTAGAGTCGAACAATTTGCTCGCGAACTCGATGAATATATCTTAAGTCACAAACTTGAAGCTCCTTATGTTTTCGGTCACGGACTGGGTGGATACGTTGCACTTTTTCATAAGGCCAATTTCGAACATTCAAATATTCAAAAGATATTTACATACGGTACGAAGTTTAATTGGTCCGATAATTCTATTGCGAAGGAACTTCCTCTTCTTAATCCAGATCTTGTATTAGAAAAATTTCCTCAAGTGATGGCCTTATTAAAAAAGAAACATGGAGATAAGTGGAGATGGGTTCTTCAGTCTATGGCCCACCTTTTACAAAATCTTGAAAAACTCGATGAACTTACAAGCGAAGACCTTGGAGAGATAAATATTCCTGTTACGCTTATGCTTGGTGATCAAGATAGAGTTATTTCTACAGAGGAAACACAATCTGCCAAAAGTTACTTGAGATGGGCCGACATACAAATCATTGCTCATTCGAAGCATGAAATTGAACGGGCCAATCTTAAAGAGATTAGTAAGTTAATCCTAAATGATCTCAATGATTAAATGCTGGATATCAAACTTCTCAAGAAGAATATTTCGGTAGTCGCTTGATTTCCTCTCTTCTTGAGTCGGTTTGATCATTATCTCACATCCGATCTGGTCAGGAGCGAGTCTCCAAAGATGAATATCTACAACTTCAGAACCATCTTTTTGAATCAAGCTCACGATCTCATTTTTATCAAGCTCGACCACATGAGCATCTAAAAGATCTTTACCACTCTGCTTAATCAAACCTACTGCCCATACAAGAACAACAACCCCACCTAAAATACCTACTGCAGGGTCAAGCCAATTCCAGCCCTTCCACATACCAAGAAGCAAGGCCACAATTGCAAGAATTGAAGTAAGAGCATCAGTGAGAACATGAACATATGTTGATTCATGAGTATGGTCTTTAAAAGTCGAGGAACTCTTTTCATGATCATGAGAATGATCATGGTGATCGTGATCATGATCGTGATCATGAGAATGATGACTGTGACTATGACCATGCCCGTGATCATGATGATCATGACCTAAAATCCAAGCACAAAGAAGATTAACAAAGAGACCAATAATCGCAACACCTATGGCCTCTTTGTAGTAGATGTCTTCCGCACGGTTAAAGCGGCCGATTGATTCCACAATCATTGAAAAAGCAATTAAAACAAGAAAGAGAGCAGAAGTGTAACCTCCTAAAGAAAGTATCTTCCCCCCACCAAAAGTGAAGGAGTCTCTAAAAGTGGGATGACGGTAAAGATAGTAAACAAAAAGAGATAAGAACATCGCGAGGGCGTGACTGGCCATATGCCAACCATCTGCAAGTAGGGCCATAGAACCTGACCAGTAACCAACACCGATCTCCCCTATCATGGTAATAAGAGTAATCAGAGCAACCCATTTTATTTTGGTTTCATTCTTGATGAAAACTTCGGATTGTTTGTGTTCGATAGTACAGTGTGTATTCATGCGATCTCCTTATACTATTCTAACTATTTTTACTTTTAAAACAAATCCAACCTTATATAATCTTTAATATGAGAGAAATTCTTGGCTTCTTCCTTTTATCAGGAGTAAAGATTTTTAGCCACGTTTTCTTTCGTGGTCAGTTTCATTGGGTGAATACTAAGCCTTCTGAAGCTTTTGACGTTCAACTGGTCGTTTTTCTCAATCATACTTCACTTTATGAACCTCTTTTTCTGCAAGCTGCGCCCTTCTCCTTTCTCTGGAAGCTCACTCGTCGAGCTCACCTTCCCGGTGCGGATATCACACTCAATCGCCCATTAGTTGGAAGATTTTGGAAGCTACTTTTCCCAAGAATCAGCACTATTACTCGTAAAAAAGATGCTTCGTGGAATCTCTTTTTAGAAGAGATTACTAAAGAGTCAATCATTGCCATCGCACCCGAAGGAAGAATGAAGAGAATTAATGGTCTTGATAAGTTTGGAAACAAAATGACTATACGTGGAGGTGTTGCCGATATTATTGAAAAGCTTGGAAGTGGTAAAATGATTATCTGCCTTTCAGGCGGTCTTCATCATGTTCAGGCCCCAGGAATTATGATTCCCAAACTTTTTAAAACTATTCAAATGAACTTTGTGACAGTTGATATTAAAGACTATCTCTCTGGCTTTTCATCTGAACCTAAGAGAAGAAAATTAGAAATCATTAAAGATCTTCAAAACCGACTCGATAACGATTGCCCACCCCCGATAAGCAACTGAAATCATAACGAAGGGGTTTTCGTTATGGACAGCAAATTTATAAGATTTATAATTGTTAATCAGCAATGACGCCGAATATGTTTTATCGAGATAACTATGAAAGCAACTTTTTTTAAAGACAATATCCAATGGCAAATATCAACCTCTAAAGAATCTTGGAATCAAGGCCAAGAAGTTCAGGGAGAAATAAAGGTTAAAAACCATTCCTCTTCTGCTATCTCTCTAGTATCTCCAGGGGTAGGTCTTACTTACGCTGATATCAAAAAAGTCCAAGCAAGAGAGACATTAAAGCCCACTATCGTAACCTCATTAGAGAAAGTTGAACTAACGGCCGGTGAAGAATTCACCCACTCATTTGCACTTAATCTTCCTCAGAACTGTCCTGTCTCCGATAAAAAAGCGAGCTTTTATCTGAGCTTCGGACAAAATGCTAATGAATCTCATTTACAATTAAATATTCTGCCACTTGAACTCTACACAAAGATTATTTCTCTTTTTGATACTTTCTTTCGCTTTAAGGTCAAAGAAATTAAAGGTAGTAAAACGGGAGTAGAATACAAACTCATTCCACCGACTTCACGGGATCTTGCTAGTCTTGAACACTTGCTACTTGAATTTAGCATGAAGGAAGAAATACTGGTGATGAGTTATAAGTTCAGTGTGAAAAAGCTCGATATGAGTGGAATTTCGACCAAGATGGGTAAAGAGGTCGTTAAGGAAGTCATTGAACTCTCTCCCAAGGAATACTCCCTTGGAAGAGATATGATCAATCAAGACTCTTTATTAAAAGTAATTGAAACGGCCCTCACTAAAGTTCGGGCCAATGTCTTTTAGTTAATTCCTAAGAATTCATCGTAAGTTGTTTCTTCATCACGACCATCATCAAGACTAATCACTCGATTAGCAATTGTTTGAATAAACTCATGGTCGTGAGAGGTAAAGAGAAGTGTTCCCTTGAAATCAATGAGGCCCTCGTTCAGGGCAGTAATAGTTTCAAGATCTAAATGGTTAGTCGGGTTATCCATAACTAAGACGTTTGCTCCTGAAAGCATCATCTTTGATAACATACATCGAACCTTTTCTCCTCCAGAAAGAACGTTACATTTCTTTAAGGCCTCTTCTCCACTAAAGAGCATTCGCCCTAAGAACCCACGAAGGAAAGTCTCCGTTTGATCTTTTGAGTACTGACGAAGCCAGTTAATAAGGTCAAGTTTGGCATCTTTGAAATATTCTGAGTTATCATTTGGAAGATAAGCTTGAGTTGTTGTTACTCCCCATTCAATTTTTCCTGAGTCTGGTTTGATTTCTCCCATGAGCACTTTGAAGAGAGCTGTCGTCGTCACCTCAGAGTTAGCTAAGAACATGACTTTTTGACCTTTCTTAATCGTGAAGTTTACACTTTTAAGAATCTTCTCACCCTCAATCGTGAGATTAAGTCCTTCCACTCTCAGAAGGTTATCACCTGCCTCTCTATCAGGACGAAAATGCACATAAGGATACTTTCTTGACGATGGTTGAATATCTTCAAGGGTAAGTTTATCGAGTAACTTTTTACGTGAAGTGGCCTGTTTAGACTTAGAGGCGTTTGCAGAGAAGCGTTGAATGAACTCTTTAAGTTCTTTCATCTTCTCCTCAACTTTCTTATTTTGATCCCCTAACATTCTTTGAGCAAGCTGGCTTGATTTATACCAGAAGTCGTAGTTACCAGCGTAAAGCTTAATCTTTTTAAAATCGATATCACAAATATGAGTACAGACTTTATTTAAGAAGTGTCGATCGTGGGATACTACAAGAACGGTCGTATCCTGTTGATCTCCTAAAAAGTTCTCAAGCCAGTTAATGGCCTTCAAATCGAGATCGTTGGTAGGCTCATCCAGAAGAAGAATTTCAGGTTTACCAAATAGGGCCTGGGCCAAAAGAACTTTAACTTTCTCTCCACCCGTTA
>CAYWMU010000097.1:8611-9557 GCA_964459395.1 uncultured Bacteriovorax sp. | reverse complement strand
TTCTATTGATACGATCTGACCCTAGATTTGTTAGGTCCAATCTAGGGTCAATTTATAACACTTTGACCATTTTGTATGCCACTCATCTTTTCTGTTAAACAGTATTTAGTTAATTTTCATTTAGCAGAATCTGTATAAAAGTTTAAAGCTTAAAGTGTTAGCCACTAGTAAAACCGTAGATTCTTGGAGTGTTTTGGATTTTTTTAAGAATTCTTAAGTACGGAATTTTACTTTAAGACCGAAATAATACTCGATCATATAGATTGAACGTTGGTGGTGCGAATGAAAAAAATTATTTTACTGAGTCTTATTTTATTTGCTTCTTGTAATGGAAGTCATTCATCTGGGAATCTCGGTAGTTCGAATGGCCAAAGCAATATGCCAACAGCAAAAGCCCCATCTTCAAGTATCAGCGAGCAAAAGCTAGTAGAGAATTATACCTCTGAAGTTAAATCTACAATCCATAGAGATTTAAAAATTCAGGAAGATGATATTAATTCGATTAATAGTGAAGTTGATTTAACACACGAAGAGCAACAAGCTCTTAATTCTTTAAAGTAAATTATCTATTGAAAGGTCCCTTATGAGAACAAGTAGAACGTTTGTTGGTCTTATTTTTACTTTATCAATGTCTTTGTGCTGGGCAAAGCCTAATAGTTTTCAGCAGAATTATATCGAGATAGAAGTTACTGATTATCCTCAAGAAATTATCGATGAAAATTCGGAAATTGTCATTAAGGGCCATGCCTGTTTAAAAAAGCACAAAGGAAAGAAAGAGGGATGTGAAAAATTCTCTCCTCAGGATTTGTCACTTTTTGATTTTGAATTCACCTATCCTAATGAAAGTAATGATGTGTCTCAATTCGTTCGGTTAATCGAGAAGAAAGATCGCTTTGAGTTTGAAGCAGTTTTACCTCGTATTGATGCTAATCATGAACAAGCTACA
>CAYWMU010000097.1:0-8601 GCA_964459395.1 uncultured Bacteriovorax sp. | reverse complement strand
CATTTAGTGCAAGGATAACAGAAAAAGGGAAAAAGAAAAAAGGGATTCATATTGCAATTGAGAAGCTTCGTGCTCACATAGTTCGTTTAGAACAAATGAAAGATAAGTTACCGAGTAAGGGTAAGAATAGCTTCGATAAACTTCATAGAAATCTCAAGAGTGTAGAAGCAAAACTTTTAAAGAAAATAAGGTCTGTTGATTCTCGTTGGAGTGAAAGAAATATTGCTTTTCAAGTAAAGAATTATATTGCTTCAGAATCTTCTTGGATGGTTTCAACTGATACCTGGGATGTTACAGCCACATTTCCTTTAGGTATAGGTTTTGAAGGAGAAACAACCTGGCTTGATGTTTATTTTCAATCCTACCGTGAAGAAGGTGATGAATGGAAAATTCAAGTATATGATAAAGATGTTTTACTAAAAGAGGACGTTCGTACAGGACTGAATTTCTCACAAAGAGTTCTCATTCCTTCGTCCAGTGTGGGAGATAATCCTGTAACCATAAAAGTACTGGGACGAAATACTTCTAAAAAAAGACCGGTTTTCGAAGAAATAATCACTAGAGAAGTAAAACTTCCTCGAATTAAAGATTCAACCTCTCCACATTATCTATCTCTAATTCCATCACCTGGCAGATATGTTGGCCGTGAGATTCCTGAGTTTCGTCTCAGCCTTCAAGATGGTTTGGGGCGAATGGATCGATCAACTGTGGATGGTGTATTGATCGAAGATGGAGGGAATAAGGTTTCTTTAAAGAACTTTTTAAGTTTTGAAACATCTCAATCAACTCTAGTTGATTACATACATGGAAATCAGAATGGAAGTGATTTTTTTACATTTTTTGGAAGCCCTCTCGGTGTGCCTGAGGGATTTTATAATTTACAAATATTAACTAAAGACTTTGCCGGTAATCATGCTGCAGAAACTCAATGGCGATTCATTGTTGACAGAACAGCTCCATCGATAGCTATTCCAACAGTTCCTAGCATTAGATCAAATGATGAGTCTTATGAACTTCCAATCTCTGTTTTTGATGCTACTGATGTGTCTATACAGGTATTTAACAATGGAGTCTTCCAAGGAGAGACTACTGAAAAAGAAGGGGATTCTATAGGGGTCGATCTTGTTGATGGTCCTAATATGGTTAAGATCACCGCCATCGATGAAGCAGGTAATTATTCTGAAATTAACTATCCTCCTATCTTTTTAGACTTTACCCCTCCTGCTATTAACAATATCAACCTAGAGTCAGGCCAATTAATTCGTACCGCTTCTTACATTATTGAAGGAAACGCCCATGAGGATTTAGCTGCTGTTATTATTAATGGACAAGAAGTGGATTTTGATCAGGGCCGCTCTTTTTCTTATCCAATCAATCTTTATACGGAAGGAGAACAATTCATTACGGTAGAAATGATTGATCTCGCCGGAAACTCGAGTGTTTTCGAATATAGAATTGATTTTTTGTTGAGACTTGTTGATGGAGCGTTGATTCGTGTTGAGAAAATAGATGAAGACTATATGAAAATAATTGGTCACGCAGGAGCGACTGGCCCAGGATTTCCGTTAGAAATAGATGGTGGATTTTTAAACTCTAAAGAAATAACTGCAAATGAAGATGGTTCATTTGAAGTTCTTTTAGATGCTTTTGATGAAGCTGTTGTAACGGCTACATATCCAGTTAATGGAAGGCAAGAGTCAGCACTGGCCAAATTCAAATTTGATACTACTCTTGCTGGTCTAGTTAAAGATAGCGATAATAATCCTCTACCGAATGTTACAGTTAGTATTTTATCATCTGGTCAAACGACTGTAACAGATGTAACAGGACGTTTTTATATTAGTGATCCTGCACAAGGTGATCAAACTCTCTTGATTGATGGTTCAACAATTCCTGAAGAAGTTACTCTAGGAAAGAAAGAATTCTCAAGGATTTCCTATAATGTCTCGCTAGGAAGCAGACAGCAAAACATTTTAGAACGTCCAATTTATCTCATTCCGAAGATTCTTGATGGAAGTGAAACAATTATCTCTAATGGTAGTGCAGTGATTGTTTCTACTCCGCATGCTCCAGGAGTTACTATTGATATCCCTCAAGGAGCAGTTATTTTCCCTGGGGGAAGTAATTCAGGTAGTATTAATATTATGGAGGTTTCAGGGGATAGAATTCCAATCGAACTCCCTGATGAAGTCTCTCCTAAAACGTTATATGCATTAGAACCTTCTGGACTTAAGTTTCGTGAGAGAGTTCATTTAACCCTCCCTAATCCGAATGAATTTCCTGAAGGAACAGAACTTGTCATCGTTTCTCGTAATTCTGAAACAGGCTTTTGGGAGATAGACGGTTCGGCCACCGTAACTGGGCCTGATACTATTGAAACAAAACCCGGCCAGGGGATTAGCCACTTTTCTGAACTATTTGCTAGTCCATTTGGGATGGAAGTCAAAAAATTTGCAGATGGGGATAAGCCAAGGATTGATACACTTGATGGTGGAGTATCAACTCAGGTTCAACTTCCTTCATTCAAAATTTTAGGTCAAGATATCACTCCTTCTCTTGTTTATAATTCGAATTGGGCGAATCCCAATGTTTTAATCTCTAATGTCTTCGATATTCCCCGAAAGAAGTATGATGTACGCAGAAAAGATTTAATCTCTAAATGGGGTGTCGTAGAATCTGATATTCGGATTGAAACATGGGTTACTCCAGAATGGATTGACGCAGAATTTGTCGCCGGTGAATATCAGTCTGAGAAAATGCGCTTCACAGGTCTTCCTGACAGAGCAGTTGTAAGTTCTATCCATAATCTTTCTGGTTTAAAATCGGGGATCATCCCTAGTAAGGCCAGTTATGAGATTGCATTTAGAGAGCTAACTATTCAATCAGGAAAAATGAAAGTTCGTTCAGATATGGGCGGAACACAGACTGTTAAACTTAAGCCACAAACCACAGTAGAATGGCATCAAGTATTTCCGCCTGATTTACAAGCACCAATTTATCTTCAGAATAAGACAGATGCCTCTGAAGGAGCAGGTTGGAAACTTAGTTTAGCAAAAACCATTCTTAATCCACAAAGTGATAGAATTCTCGTTGAAAATGAAAGTGGAGGATTAGCGGTTTATGCTGTTAATAATGATGTACAAGAACTCGCTTATGATGAAAGCGGGATTGAGGCCATTGGGGTTGAAGGAGATGATGTATACTTTGTCACTGGAAGTAACAACTTATCAAAATATGCCGATGGTTCCTTAAGAGTAATTGATCAACTTCCGCGATACTCAGGCTCTATAGGCGTAAACGATTCATGGTATCACGGTAGTAGTTCTAGATGTGTCAAATCAGGTTTTTACGGTTGTAAAAAGAGAGAGTACACTTATCGCTACTCGTGCAATAAGTATGAAGCACCTTTTGATGTTGGTAGAAATGCAAAAAGCTTGAGTGTACAAAATGGAGAAGTACATCTTCTAGATAATCTTGGGGCCATTTTTCGAGAATCAGAATCCTGGCCAATGGCCGGAGCAATGGGACTTCCGGCAAACTATATTCAAGCTACGAATGCATCCCGAGGCTCTTCTGTAATGCCTCACTGTAATAACACCATAGGTGGAAATTGTTCTGATCAGAAAATTGGCAATAATACTTATGTTGTGGCGATCAAAAGTCGTCCATCAAATGCAAAAGGTTATTGTAATACGGCCTCTTGTTATTCAGGAAATTGCTCTCCCCGAACTTGGTTAACGGGGTCTGGAGCCGTTCCACAAATTGGATTTGCTGATGGACCTTTGAGTATTTCTAAGTTTAATAAACCCTTTGATTTCTCTCCTGGTAATAGAGAAGGTACATACTATGTCGCAGATTTTGGAAATAATCGCGTAAGATTTGTCGATCTAGCAGTCGGGAATACGGTCACTGTTGCAGGTAATGGGGCAACAACTGACTTAGGAAACGGTGGACTTGCAACAAATGCCTCAATTTTTCACCCAAGAGGTGTCGTTGTTGATAGGGATGGTAGCTACTATATTTCATCTGAAAGAGGTTATATTCGTAAAGTAACTCCTGATGGACGTATAAATGCTTTCGCAGGTAAACCCACTACTGCGGGAGGAGTTCTTGCTGACTTAACAAGGTTTGAAGATCTAGCACTTAAAAATCCGAGCGCAATGGTTATTGATCACCAAAGAGATATTCTTTATGTCGCAGATACAGGACATAATAGAGTTGTAGCACTTGATTTGAAAACAAGTATGGCAAAGGCCGTTGCAGGAAATGGGTCATGTACTCCAGGAGATACTCTTGCTGGAAAAGTTGCTCTTGCTGTTTCCTTCTGCGCCCCTGAAAAAATAGCACTAGATTCACAAGGAAATTTAATCATACTAGACCAGGTGAACAAGAGAGTCCGTCGAGTTAATTTCTCTACTCCTCAGGATGGCCTTATTCAATACAGGCCACTAGCAAAAGATAATAGTGTTTTATTCAGAAATGCAGAAGGTGAATTTTTACTCTCATCGCGTGACGGACGCCAAGAAGTCTTCAATAAGAAAGGTCTTCAGATTGAGACATCCGACAGGGCAGGAAGACTCTATGAGTTCTTTTATAACGATGATGATCAATTAACAGTAGTAAAGTTTCCTACTGGGCAAGAGATGCTTCTTGATTACAGTGGTGATAAGCTGTCTCAAATAATTGATCCTGCGGGAAGAGTTACTCAGTTTGTTGCAGGAAGTGGTTTTCTTGAAAGAGTCGTTTTTCCAGATGGCTCACAAAGGCAGTTCTTTTATGAAGAAAATGGAATTTTAGTAGAAGAAAAAAATCAGCTAGGCTACTCGACTCATTATAACCTTAATCAATTTAAAAGACTTCAGTCTATCCAGCTTGCGGATAATTCGCTTATTCAAATTAGCGATGCTTTATCTCAAACTGTTCATGAAGGGGAGTTATCTGGAGTCCAAGAATTAAAATCCTTTAAGAGTGGAGAAAATCCACTGGCCGATGTCATTAGAAATGCCAAAGGTGTTGAAACTACATTTTCCCGAGATACTAATGGTTACTTAGATATCATTACGGATTTTGAGGGGAAGCAAACCCATGTGGAACGAGATCTTGAAGGACGTCCCATTAAGATTACAAAATATGATGGCGATTATACTCGTTTTACTTATCATGCCGATACTGGGGATTTACTTTCCCGTTATGAGTCAGCAACAGATACGTCTGAATCTTTTGTTTACAATGAATGGGGGCAATTACTTCAACATACGAGTCCCATTGGAAAGATCACTCAGAAACAATACGATGAGAATACAGGTCTTCTCTTGAAGGAGATTGATCATAGAGGTGTTTTTATTCAGAGAAGTTATGGCCAGCTTGGTTTAATGACTTCTATTACAAATAATCTCGGTCAGATTCAAAATTATGGTTATGACTCCTTTGGTAATTTGGTTCAAGTTGTTTCGCCGATGGGGGAAGTAACAAATTATAACAGAGATGAAGCTGGTAACGTCATATCAAAAATTAATCCTAAAAATGAAATTACCACTTATTCTTTTGATCCATTTAACCGTCTTCAATCGGTAACGACTCCTCGTAACGAGGTCACTTCTTACACCTACTTGCCTACTGGACAGTTAAGTGAAATTATTGCTCCAAATAATAATATAACTACGTTTGAATATAATTCCATGGGAAGGCTTTCTAGAAAGATCTCTCCGAAGGGACAAGTTACTCAACTGGCCTACGATCAAAATGGAAACGTTATTCAAGAAATTGATCCGAAAGGCCAGGTGAAAACATTTGAATATAATTTATCTGATCAACTCGTAAGAAAAGTTCTTCCTGATAACGAGTATACTTATTCATACACTGAATCAGGTAAACCTCTTCGTATTTCAAGTAATAACTCTAGTTTTATTTACAGCTATGCAAAAATTCATGGCGAAGAATATTTAACTGGAATTCATCAAGAGGTAGAAGATATTCCAACAAACGATCTAGGTTATTTTTATAATGCTGATGGAAAGTTGTTAGGAATGGATTCAGACTTTATAAGTCTAGACTATCTTTATAATGACTCAGGAAAACTCCATGGTGTGCAAAATTCCTTAGGGCAATCATTTAATTTTAGCTATGATAATTCAAATAGGCTTATAGCTATGGACTTGGGTGGTGTCATTTCTACTCAAAACATTTTTGATGGGAATTCGTTTCTTTCTGAAATTATTCATAGCAGATCGGGCACCGTTGTAAGTGCTTTTGCCTACACTAGAGATGCCAATCATAACCGTAGTTCAATGACTACACTTTATGGAACTCATAACTATCAATATGATTCCGAGGGGCAACTTACCAGTGCATCTCATCCAGAAGGTGATGCTCTTTATGCTCTTGAAACGTTTACTTACGATGTGCTTGGAAACAGAACTGCTGATAATCAAGGAAGCTTTGTTTATGACAATAATAAGTTTCAGTTAGTAGAGGATTGGAAGTATATCTATGCTTATGACCTCAACGGAAATTTAGTGACCAAACAAGAGAAGGGATTAACAGGTAAAGTCCAAAACTTTATTTATACTTCTGAGAATCAACTTGCTCAGATTGATTTCATTGATAATGGAAACCTCGTTAAACAAGTACACCACTCTTACGATGCCCTAGGTAGGAGGGTGAAAAAAAGAATCCTTGAAAACGGACAAGAGAAGATCAGAAAGTATGTTTATGACTCCAATGAGATCATTGCAGAACTTAATGAGAGCAATGATGTCTTAGTGAGATACACTCACTCAGGACTCAGAACAGATGATGTCCTTGGAATGAATGTTACCTCAGCAGGAGTAAGCGAAGGTTTTGCTCCAAATTCAGGGAACTATTTTTTCTTGAAGGACGGACTTGGATCAATCACTGAAATTACGAACTCAACAGGAACTATAGTGCAACACTATGCCTATTCTGCCTTTGGCAAAATCTTAGCCATTAAGGATGGAAATGGCAACGATGTGACGGACGCACCACCAGTTAAAACAAGCTATGGATTTACTAATCGAGAGCATGATTCTGAAACTGGTTTGATGTACTACAGGGCGCGCTATTATGACCCATCTATCGGCCGCTTCTTAAGTGAGGACCCCCACCCTGGTTCTTTAGGAAATCCGATTACTGTTACAAATAAATACGTCTATGGGGGCAATAACCCTGTGATGAATGTTGATCCTAATGGGCGCTTCTTCTTTGCTGCAATCTTGATTGGTGCAGTTCTAGGAGGAACTATTGCAGAACTATCTGGTGGCAATTTTATTGATGGAGCGTTTATCGGTGCGGTTGCAGGTGCAGGGTTGGCTGCAGGAGTTGCAATAGGGGCAACGGCAGGAACTGCAGCAGGCTTTCAAGCATCTGCCATACTTGGAACAGGATTTTGGGGAACAATAGGTTCTACGGCTGTAACATATGGAGTTGGGGCACTTGCTGGGGCAGGTGCAGGGCTAATTGCCGGTGGACTAGTAGGGGGAGCCTTTAACCAGATTTCAGGTAGAGGTAATTTTAGAGATGGGTTAGAGAGTGGTGCACAGATTGGCTATGTCGCAGGAGCATTGGGTGGTATTGGAGGTTTATTAGGTGGATATGGTTTATCTGAAGCCCCAGGAACTTTAGGTCAATTTGTTGGAAATAATCCTTATCTCTTGGCCGGTCCATCTGCAATGGTTCCTTTTACAGGTGAGTTTAAAGTGAGCTGTGGGGAGCCGGGCATTGGCTTACTTTTTGGCTCTGCTGGGTGTGAATAATTATGAGGAGATATATGAATAAAATGTTTATTTTGATTGTTTTGCTATCTAGCGGATGTGCGACTCCACTTAATGAGCATAATCGTTACTTAAAAATTAAAAGTCTCTTGGCTCAGGAGAAGTATTCAGGTGCTGGAATGGAAATTTTTAAGCTTGAAAAAGATTATCCTCAAAGTGAATATCTTTGTGAGCTTTGGAATGTTCAAATTGCTTATTTTAAAGATAAGAACACAGCAGCAACTTTTGTAAAAGAAACTGAAGAGAAAAGGAATAAGCGCTGCAATTCCAATTCACCAGAAAAGAAATGATAGTGAAATTTATAATTATTGGAACCTTGTTGGTAGCAACGTCTTGTTCATCGTGGCTTTATCCTGATGATAAAGGAAAAAACGAAGAAGAGAAACTCTATAATCGGGTAAAACTTCACATGAAGAATGAGCAGTTCTTAGGTGCATATATGGTAGTTGAAGAAATAGAAAAAAATATCCAAATAGTGCATATCTATGTGAGTTAATGGAGGACAAGGGCGATGTTCGCCAGAGATATGGCTATAAAGACTTAGCTATTAAAGACTATGAACAAGCCCTTGCTATTTGCAATAAAGTCAAGGCGACAGACAGAGCGGATGGTTTAGAAGAAAAAATTAAAAATCTAAAAAAATAGTAATGTGAATGTATTAAATATTTGTCCTAAATTTGCCACAGATTTGCGTCAATCCATCACCTCAACGCCCCAGTCGGCCGACATGATTTCCTCATCGGTGGCTGCCTCTCCTTGAGAAAATACTCTTCTTGGTTTCCCGTAAAGTCTTACAGTATCATCTCGTCTT
>CAYWMU010000096.1:0-9653 GCA_964459395.1 uncultured Bacteriovorax sp. | reverse complement strand
CGTATTTTTAGGCTTGGCAACAAGCCCAAACTATATTAGAAATAGAACCTCAATTTTAAAAACATTAATTTTTGATTATTTAGATATACGGAGGCTTTGTGGCAGTACCTAAGAAAAGAACCAGCGTTTCTCGTAAGGGATTAAGACGTGCGGGTCAACATCATAAACTTTATAGAAAATTTCCACAGGCATGCCCAAATTGCGGAGATTCAGTTCTTCCTCACCACGTATGCCCAGCTTGTGGCCATTATAAAGGCAAACAAGTTCTAGAGATCAAGGTAAAAGCCGAAGCTGAAGAAGCTCAAGCTTAATAGATCGCTCAAATTTATTCTTAAAAGCCATCGAAAGATGGCTTTTTTGTTTTAGAGCGAAGGAATTGTTATGAAAATCTTAAACACTAGAATCCTCGGAACCGGAAGCTACCTTCCAGAAAAAATCCTCACTAATGACGACATTGCAAAGCGAGTAGATACGAACCATCAATGGATCGTTGAGCGCACTGGAATTCATACCCGTCGAATTGGTGATCATGATAAAGATGAAACCCCTTCTGGTATGGCCGCTCGTGCAGCTCGCAAAGCACTAGAAGCTGCAAACCTAGAACCTAATGACATCGACTTTATTATTTTCTCTACCACTCTCCCTGATATGTTTTTCCCGAACACTGCGAGTGTTTTACAGCAAAAATTAGGAATTACTAATCAGTGCGGATGTATTGATATTAATGCCGCCTGTACAGGTTGGACTTACGCCGTTCCTATGGCCGATGCTATGATCAAAACAGGTATGTACAAACGCATTCTTGTTATCGGAAGTGAGATGACTTCAACTTTCAATAACTGGGATGACAGAAATACATGTATCCTTTTTGGAGATGGTGCGGGAGCAGTCATTTTAGGTGCGACTGAAAGTGATGAATCGCAAATTTACTCTTCAACTCTAACGGCTGACTCTACAAAGAAAGATCATCTTTATATGGCCGCTGGTGGAAGTGCTAAAAGAGTTACTCAAGAAATTCTTGATAACAACGAACAATGGCTCACCATGAATGGACAGGAAGTTTTCAAAGCTGCTGTTAAAACTATGGCGTCTCTAAGTGAAAAAGTTATTTCAGATGCTAACAAATCAATGGAAGACGTTGATTGGTTTATTCCTCACCAAGCAAACCTTCGTATCATTGAAGCAGTTGGTAATCGTTTCAAGTTTCCACTAGAAAAAGTTGTGGTCAACGTTGATAAATATGCCAATACTTCTTCAGCAACAGTTCCAATTGCACTAGATGAAGCTATTCGTGATGGTCGCATCAAGAGAGGTGATAATATTCTTATCGCTGCTTTCGGTGCAGGATTAACGGCCGGAGCGATCTTCCTTAAATACTAGGAGTAAAATCTTATATGAAAGCTATCATTGTCTTCCCTGGACAAGGGACTCAGTACGTAGGCATGGGTAAAAATTTCGATCAAGCTTATTTTGATCGTGCTAACTCTGCTGTTAATTATGATCTCAAATCGATCATGCTAGAAGGCCCGGCCGACACATTAAAACTTACAGAAAATACTCAGCCTGCTATCGTGGCCCACTCTCTAATGCTTTGGGATAAGCTTCAACCAATCCTTGCTAAAAAAGGGATCAGCATTGAAAAAGTTTTAGGTCACTCTGTAGGTGAATATGCGGCCCTTGCTGCTGCTGGTGTTCTCTCATTTGAAGATGCAGTGAGAGCAGTTCACTTTCGCGGGAAATTCATGCAGGAAGCAGTTCCAGCAGGGAAAGGCACTATGTATGCCATCCTCAAGCAAGATCAGGATATCATTGTTAAGGCCTGTAAAATGGCTTCCAATACTGATGAGTCTGTTCAGCCGGCCAACTTCAATGAACCAAACCAAGTTGTGATTTCAGGGGACAGAAGTGCATGTGAAGCGGCCATTAAACATATGGAAGAACTCTCTGGTGGACGTGTAAAGGCCATTGAGCTTCAAGTTTCCGCTCCTTTCCACTGCGCTCTCATGAAGCCAGCTGAAGAGAAGCTTGAAACAGTTCTTCGAGAACTTAAATTTAATAGTCCAAAATTTTCATACATCGCCAACATCGATGCCAATGAATATCCTGCAGGTACTGAATCTGAAACGATTATTAAGAATCTTTTAAAACAAGTTTGCGGAAGTGTTCTTTGGACCCAATCTATTCAGTCTTTACAAGATGATGCGTTAGTAATTGAATGTGGCCCTGGAAAAGTTTTAAGTGGGCTTATTAAAAAGATTAACCCGAATATCAGAGTTATCAGTCTTGATAACGAAACTGGTTTCGATGAAGTTGAGGCATTATGAAAGCGCAATATTTTGACCTAAAAGACAAAGTTGTTCTAGTTACTGGAGCTGCTCGTGGTATTGGTAAAGAAATCGCACTCGCACTGAGCGCTCAAGGTGCTCACGTTGTTTTCAACTATCGTGGAGACGATGCTAAGGCCATTACTCTTAAAGAAGAGTTAGAAGCTAAAGGCGGAAAGGCCACTGCTCTTAAATTTGATATCACAGACTACGAAGCCATGACCAAGGCCATTGATGAATTCACAAAGAATGTGGCCCCTATCTCTGGTTTAGTAAATAATGCAGGCATCTCAAAAGATACCCTACTTCTTCGCCTAAAACCTGATGAAATTAGCTCAATCATTGATACCAACCTAAAAGGTGCAATGATGCTCACTCAGGCATTATCTCGTAATTTCCTCAAAGCAGAAAACGTTTCCATCGTTAATATGAGTTCTATTGTAGGACTAATGGGTAACGTCTCTCAAGCTGCCTACGCTGCTTCTAAGGCCGGACTTATTGGTTTTTCTAAATCAGTGGCCAAAGAGCTTGCTAGCAGAAATGTTCGCTCTAACGTTATCTGTCCTGGTTTCATTAAAACCGACATGACTGAAGCACTAAGCGATAAAGTAAAAGAAGGATATGCTCAATCAATTCCCCTAGGGAGAATGGCCGATGCTAGTGAAGTGGCAGACCTTACTTGTTTCCTGTTAAGTAATGCGTCTAGTTATGTAACTGGCGAGGTAATTAAAATTGACGGCGGACTGTATATTTAATAATTTAAGACCCATCTCATATTTTGGAGGAAAATTAAAATGGAACTACAAGAGAAAGTTGTAAAGCTTGTTTCTGAAGCTACAAAAATGGACGCTGCTAACATTAATCTTAATACAAGCTTCGTTGACGATCTTAACCTTGATTCACTCGACATGGTTGAACTCATGATGAAAATGGAAGATGAGTTTGGTGTTGAGATTCCTGAAGATGAAACAGAGAATCTTAAATCAGTTGGTGATGTTGTAAACTACTTAAAATCTAAATCTCACTAATCATTGAAGGGCCTCCTCAGGGAGGCCTTTTTTTCTTTGGGTTTATATTATGAAACTAAATCGCGTTGCAGTTACTGGTATGGGGGCCATTTGTGGTCTTGGACATAACCTAAACGAAATTTGGGCCAATGCTCTTGCTGGTAAAGCTGGGATATCTACCCTCGAACACCAGAACACCGAAAACTGGCCAGTTAACTTCGGTGGAGAAGTTAAAAACTTCAAGCTCTCTGATGAGCTCATGGATCCTAAAGATCAGGATCGCTTTGATCGCTTTAATCAATTTGCACTACACTCCACTCAAGAAGCTCTCACTCAATCTGGTCTTCTTGAAGCTAAATATGATCCATCAAAAATTGGTGTGATCTTCGGAACAGGACTTGGTGGATTCCCGCACATTGAAATGCACCATAAAACTTTTCTTGAGAAAGGTGCACGTCGTGTCTCCCCTTTCTTCATTCCTTCTGTGATTCCAAACATGGCAGAAGGACTTGTATCCATTAAGTGGAACTTCAAAGGGATTAACTTTGCAGTGGCCTCTGCTTGTGCTTCAAGCGCCCACGCTATCGGTCTTGCTGCCACTGAAATCATGATGGGTCGCCAAGACGCTATGGTTACTGGTGGAACAGAAGCAGTTATCACTCCTTACACGATCGCAGGCTTTGCTTCTATGAAAGCTCTTTCAAAAAGAAACGATGATCCGGCCCGCGCTAGTCGTCCTTACGATACTGAACGTGATGGATTCGTTATGGGTGAAGGTGCTGGAATTATCGTTCTTGAGAACTACGATAAAGCGGTTGCTCGTGGCGCGAAGATCATTGCTGAGATCGTTGGTTTCGGTGCAAGTTCAGATGCTCACCACATCACAGCTCCACATCCAGAGGGACTGGGAGCTCTTCTTTGTATCAATCAAGCTTTAGAACTTTCCGGTATCAATAAAGAAGACGTGGGCTATATCAATACTCATGGAACGTCGACACCACTTGGTGACATTGCTGAAATTCAGGCCATCAAAAAAGCCTTTGGTGATCACGCTAAGAATCTCACTCTGAGTTCAACCAAGTCTATGACTGGTCACCTTCTTGGTGCAGCAGGCGGACTTGAAAGTATCATGTGTATTAAAGCGTTAGAGACTGGAGATATTCCTCCAACGATCAACGTTGATAATCAAGATCCTGAATGTGACCTTTTTGTAACTCCAAACAAAACTGTTAAAAGAGATATTCAATATGCTCTTAATAACTCATTTGGTTTTGGTGGGACGAACTCTTCAACAATCTTCAAGAAAGCTTAAAAAAAAAGCCCCTCGAAATGATCTGTCCCAGATTTGGGGTACAGATCATTTCGAGGGGCTTTTTTTTACTATTGTTAATTAATGAATTCCTCTGACTCTGCAGTTTTGGGGATTCAATTCTACGGTATAAAAGGTTGAGTAGTTTGAATCAATAAAGCGCACTACAGTAAATAACGAGTTATTCTCGATACTCTTTCCTACTACCTCATAATGACTCATGAGATAGGGGTCAACGAGACCTGATCTTTGATGTTCTTGAAGAGCTTTGGCAATGGCCTGAGAATCACAGTTTCTTGCAAATGAGTTTTGAGTGATAAGTATAAGTGCAAAAATTCCGAACAAGATTTTTCTCATGTGTTTCTCCGCTGAATTCAAGTTGTGTCCCTATTCTAATTAGTTTTTAGAACAAATGAGGGGCGAAGGAATTTTTAACAAGGGGTGTATAGAAACTAGACACTGGCCTGAGGGTCTAATAAATCCTAGAATAACCTCTGAATTTGGAGGAAAAATGAACTCAAAACTCTCTACTGTAGACTCAGAAATTTTTAATCTTATTAATCAGGAAGAAAACCGTCAGGAAATGGGACTTGAACTTATTGCTTCAGAAAATTACTGCTCAAAAGCAGTAATGGAGGCCCAAGGTTCGTGCCTAACTAATAAATACGCCGAAGGTTATCCGCAAAAGCGATATTATAATGGTTGTGAATTTGTCGACCAAGTTGAAACCCTAGCGATTGAACGTTTGAAGAAAATTTTTGGAGCTCAATTCGCTAACGTTCAACCCCACTCTGGATCTCAGGCCAATATGGCCGTTTATATGGCCGTCCTTAAGCCTGGTGATAAGTTTCTTGGAATGGACCTTGCTCAAGGTGGTCACTTAACTCATGGTTCACCAGTTAACTTTTCGGGAAAACTTTTCCAAGCTGTTCACTATGGACTAGATCCTGTGACTGAGAAGATCGACTACAATCAGCTCGAAGACATTGCTAAAAAAGAACGACCTAAAATGATCATTGCTGGAGCATCGGCTTATCCTCGTATCATTGATTTCAAAACAATTAGTGAGATTGCAAAATCAATTGATGCTGTCTTTATGGTTGATATGGCCCACATTGCTGGTCTTGTGGCCGCAGGTCTTCATCCAAATCCAATTGAATATGCAGACCTTGTGACTTCTACTACTCATAAAACTCTTCGTGGTCCACGTGGAGGAATTATTCTTACTAATAACGAAGACTGGGCCAAAAAACTCAACTCACAAATCTTTCCTGGTATCCAGGGTGGACCTCTCGAGCATGTCATTGCAGCTAAAGCTGTCGCTTTCAAAGAAGCTCTAAGCCCTGAGTTTAAAACTTATCAACAGCAAGTAGTAAAAAATGCTGCTGTCATGGCCACAACTCTAATTGAAAATGGAATCGAACTCGTATCAGGAGGAACAGATAATCACCTCATTCTGGTTAAAACTGATTCTGTAAATATGAGCGGTAAAGATGCAGGTGCTCTTTTAGAAAAAGTTGATATTACTTGTAATAAGAATATGGTTCCCAATGATACAAGATCTCCATTTGTGACTTCTGGTATACGTCTAGGAACACCTGCTATTACAACCAGAGGTTTCAAAGAAGCAGAAGTAAAACTAATGAGTGAACTCATCATAAAAACTTTAAAAAATCCTAGTGACGAGCAGGTTCATTCAGCTGTAAAAAATGAAGTACATAAACTTTGTAAACAATTTCCTGTTTACGCTTAAATAAGGATAGATATGAAAGTTCTTGCTCTTCTTTTCGTTCTTGGTCTTGCTACAAGCTGTACTCCTAAAGAAGCTCCTGTTGCTAATGAGCCTGAAGCAGTTGAAACAACAACGACAACTTCTGAAGAAGTTAATGTTGATGAAACTCAAGCTCCTGCTGAAACAGAAGAAGCTCACGATCACCACTAATTTTTCAAAGGAACGAATGTGAAACAACTCTTATTATTAGCATTATTAATGAGCTGTTCACCTAAGGGTGCAACCCATAAACCGGAAGCACCCTCTGTTCCGGATAAAGTTGAAAAAGTTCGCCATAATCCAGAGCTTCCTCCAGAGGGTTGCGCTTGTATCAAAATATTCCGTCCTGTTTGCGCCGATGGGAGAACATTCGGAAATTCTTGTGAAGCCCAATGTCATGGTTTCGATAAGTGGACCGAAGGGTCTTGTAAGTAGCTGAAATCCAAATTCAGGTATTTACCTTTTTAAATGGTAACTTCCATGATAAAAATGCACTTTAAACACTACATGTAGTATAGGACTGCATCATGAAATGTCCCTATTGCCAGGCACCTGATTCAAAAGTTCTCGATTCAAGAAACCTTGAAGATGGTGGAGTTATCAGACGTCGAAGAAAATGTGAGTCATGCCAAAAGCGATTCACCACTTTTGAGACGATAGAATTATCAATGCCCTCAGTAATTAAGCGAGATGGGAGAAGAGAGCCATTCAAGAAAGATAAAATTAAATCTGGAATTGAAAAGGCCTGTGAGAAACGCCCTATTTCCGCACTTCAAATTGAGCGTATCATTTCAAACATTGAAAAAGCGGTCCTTGATATCTCTGATAAAGAAATCAAATCAGGAGATATAGGAAATCTAGTGATGATGTATCTTCGTCACTTAGACCCTGTTGCCTATATTCGCTTCGCTGCAGTTTATAGGAAGTTTCAAGACGTCGAAGAGTTTGTAAATGAACTCAAGCATGATGAACACAATCAATTTAAAATCAACACTACAGATAATAAGGACACTAACAGTGAGTACTAAGTCCCAGGCACGTGAGTTCTGTCTTCAATTTTTATATCATCTTCAATTGCCTGTTTTTAATGATCTAAAAAAAGAAACTGATCCAAAAGAATTAAATAAACGAATTAATGAATTCAAAGAAACACTTGAAACAGAACTCTCGAGTGAAGCTCAGAGTTTTGTAAGTGAGCATATTGGAAGAATCATTGCGGAATATGATTCTCTTGAGGAAATTCTTGTTAAGTATCTAAAAAAGAGCTGGAAACTTTCTCGTATCTCTCGAATAGAACATACAATCTTCATCCTTGCGATTTATGAGCTGAAGTTCTTAAAGGATGTATCCGGAAAAGTTATCATTAACGAAGCTATTGAACTAGGTAAGAAATATTCAACTAAAGAGTCGGGAGCTTTCATTAATGGAGTTCTCGATAACATCTATAAATCCGAGTTTCTAAGAAATGAATAGATTGATCTCTAAGGTTTCTCCACTTACTCAAGCAATCGTTTGGTTAACGGAGCGACCTATTGATCCTAATAGTGAGAACTATAAGGCCATTGATTATCTTCTCAATGGTCTACTTACCTCTTCAATTAATGCTAACCCAGACCTTACTAGCCGAGTTCTCATCAGTGAGCAGTTTGGAAAACAACTTCACATTTTTATCGCTCACGAAAAACTTTCGTCAGAGTACAAGCACTTCCTCCGACTAATTGAAGATAAAGTTACCTCTGAAAATAATATTTTATTCATCGATGACATTGCTATTTTTGATGAGTTCAATAAACATCTTTCACCAAGTCTTAGAAATAATATCGTTAAATATCAGTAGATAAATAGGCCCTTACCTCATTCCAAATAAGGGCCTTATCGTTTGTTCTAAAGTGAAATCACTGCAATGTTTTTGAAATCATAACCTTCAAGCTCTTTGTGATAGATCTCTCCCTTATCATTCACAATAAAAAGTCTTCCTTGAAGATCAACAAAGTAGTTTGTTGCATTTTTTACGATGTTAGAAATAGACAAGTTCATAGGAACTGCTGGAGTTATCAATTCACCATTCTCAGATATCGTGTATATAAAGTTAGAAGAATCTGAAAAGAAATTCCCTCCGCGACGCTCGATTATACCAACTCTTTCACCAGTCTTGGCCTCGATTTCTCCCCAAGAGTTAATAGTGTGTACAACACCTCGTCTGTTCATGAAATACGAACCACCAAGACTTACGATATCGGTAAGCTTCATTTTCATCTCTGGGTGACGAGTAAACTCTCCATCGAGATTAATTGTAACGAACTCTACAAAACCATCTTCTTGAGCGATTAGAAAATATCTTCCACCGAAGTGAGAAGCTCGCTTAAACTCTTCTTGAACTTTAATTTTAATGCCGCCAGTTCGATCGATCGTATAAAGTTCCCCTTCACTGGAAAGGAAGTAGTTGATTCCCTTCCCTTTAATCTTCTCAGGGATATGCTCATACTTTCTATAAAGCATTCCATTCTCATCAATGGTTGCAATGATTGAATTTTCTTCTACAAAGAAGACCCCACCTTTCATGGAGATTTTATGTGGATAAGCATAATGACCAAAGTCATAGATGAATCCAGACTTATCAGTCGTAAGAGTTGAGCCGTTATTCATGATGAGATAAGACTGAGCAGATGCTTGAGTGAAAAATCCTAACGAGAGTAAAAGTAATAGCATTTTCATATCTTCTCCTTGTGTTCAGAATCAAGGGGAATATACTCAAGCTTTTTGTGTCAAATCTATTGCTGGGTTTTAAATTGAAATTAAAGAGATAAGGGATTGAATGGCCCTGTGTTTCCTTAAGAAAACACAGGGCAGAAGAAAAGATTAAAGAGAAAAAATTCGTCCACGAGAAATATCGATATCAATAACTCGTTGATTAATATTTCCCTGAGCATCAACTGTATAAATATTGTTGTCCGAATCAATCATATAGTTTGATCCAAAGTTCACAAGTTTTTTTACATCAAAACCAAAAGGTAGGATCGGAGAAACCAATTCACCTTCAAGAGTTAGTGTATGTACCCAACCCTTCTCATCTATAAAGTAATTACCACCAGCTGTTTTTATTTCTTTGAAACTTTTATGGAAGCTTTTAATTTTACCTTCATCAGTAACCGTAAAGAATTGTCCAATCTCTGAGATAAAGTAGGAGCCTGGGAAACTTTTAATCTTCGAAAGATCAATACCTTCTAATCTAATCACTTTGA
>CAYWMU010000095.1:0-9852 GCA_964459395.1 uncultured Bacteriovorax sp. | reverse complement strand
ACCTACCGCTTAGAAGGCGGTTGCTCTATCCAGCTGAGCTACCAGTGCACGAGAAGAAGTCTTACAACCCATTGAAATACAGCGAGTTTATGGACTTAGGATAGGAGATTAACTTTATATAGCCTTATGAATGTTGTCAATCGCTAGCTTAAAACTTTTGTGTTAAGGTAGAAAAATATGACTCATAAGGCCCGTATTTTTAAATCATCAAAGCGTCAGTTTGACTGCCAAATCAAAGATTCAAAGGAATTGGTCCAGGCCACCGCTATGGCCACCCTCCTCAAAGAAGATCATTTAGTCGTTGGAGACTGGGTTGATCTCAAAGAACCGGAAACCTCTACAGATTCCTGGAGTATTGTTGGGGTTGATGAAAGAAAGAATGCTATTTTTAGAAACCTTCCTCGTGAACAAAAAAAGAAAGTCATTGCAAGTAATGTGGACCTGATCCTCATTGTAGCGAGTGCAGGCAAGCCTTCCTATAAAAGAGGTTTAGTTGATCGCTATCTTGCCCGCTCTAGTTTTTGGGAAGTACCGGCCTTTGTTGTATTTAATAAGATGGATCAGTATGACCCAGAAGAATTTAGTCTTATCGATGAAGCCGATCGGCTCCAGTGGATTAATGTCGAATGTTTTGAAGTGAGTGCTGAATTTCCTGAATATAAACCCCAATTTCTCTCACAGGGCTTTAGCGAACTAGCACAAAAACTCGAAGGCAAAACGGCCATTCTGTTAGGTCACTCAGGAGTAGGAAAATCACGTTTGATAACATCTCTCTCTCACGGAAAGATCCAGCTGCTAAGTGGTGAACTTGGAAAAGTTGGAAAGGGTGCTCATACAACGACTTGGGCCGAACTAATTGATGCCCAGTATTTTCATTTGATTGACTCTCCTGGAGTCAGATCCATGTCGGTGACAGATCTCACCCAAGATGAACTCCTCTACTCATTTCCAGATATCAATGAATTTTCTACGAAGTGTCGCTTCTCTAGTAACTGCACTCATGATGAGAATGCTAAAGGCTGCTACTTTCAAAGCTTAGATAAAACGAAAAGAGAGGATCAATTAATCCTCTCTCGTCTTGATTCGTTTAAAAGAATGCTTGAAGAAGTCTCAAACATTCCTGATTGGCTAAAAAAATCTTAGCGTTGAAATTTATAATGAATTGGGTATTCCTTAACTGGTGCTTCAGAAGGTGTAGAAGAGATCGTACGCTCCTGATGAGCACAGCTAACAAACATACCTAGTACAAAAAAGAGAGCTAAAGTTCTTGCCATTTTGGGCCTCCAGTTGGTTACACTCAAAAGCTTTATCGGCATAATGACAGCTAACTTTAGAAGATATTGACTAAATTAATCCCTTACCAATAGTTACTATGAGTTAGGTATCAATGCTATCACTTGAAGGCTTCAAAGGAATTCGGTCTGAAGGAATCTTTTTACTCTCTTCTTTATAAGGGAAAAAGATTTTTATACCATCATCAAGCTGGGAGAACTGGGCCTTTTCAGGATCACAGTCGTGAGGAATACTAATCATTTGAGTTGAGATAGACTGAGAGCGCATATTCTCAGAGTTCTTTTCTTGAGCACTCTTCACTTGGATCATACCGTTCTCAATATTGATATCAAGTTTTTGTTCTTTATCTTTCGGGGTGATATAGAAAGTTCGCCCCTTACTATCTTGCTGCCATTCAGTTTGGAAAGATCCTACGGAGAAGCTTGAGAAATCACTCATGCTATTTTCAAAGTGCTCAAGAGCAGACTGGAGCGTACTATCCTGGAAGAAAGGAGAATCAAAAAAGCTACGTCTTCTCTTATTGGCTTCATTGGCAAAGGCCACTAGCGAGAGTGTAATAAGAATGAAAATAATTAACAGAGACACTTTTAATCTTTTCATATTTTTATAATAATCACTGATAGCTAGCCGTCAAGGTTTGCAACTTTCTCTAAGTAAGAAAACATTATATCAATTCCATCTATAAAGAGCGCAGGGCCTGGCTGGAGAAAGATTTCAGAAGTTAACTCGAAGACTTGATTATTCTTTATCGCTCCAACTTCTTCATACCCTTTTCTACTTATTAATTTTTCTCTTTTAAATGGCTTTCCGCACCAAGAAGCAAAAATAATATCTGGATTAGCACTGATGATTTCATCATCGGTAACTTCACGGAATTTTGCAAAGCTATGAGATGGAAAAATATTTTCACCTCCACAAATGGTAATGAGTTCACTCACCCATTGGATTGTGGTCAAGCGTGGATGGTCCCACTCTTCAAAATAAACCCGAGGAGGTCGTTTAAAACTTTTAGCGCGCTCTTTCACAGCTTCAATTTTCGCTTCAAACTGGGCAACTAACTCAATCCCTTTCTTCTCTTCTCCTACTATCCTGCTCAAAAGAAGAATTTGCTGCAAAATCTCTTCTATGGAGCGCTGATTAGTAATCCAAACATTATGCCCTCGTCCAATGAGTTCACGAGCAATGTCTTTCTGAAGATCAGAGAATCCAATAACTAATTCCGGAGAGATAGAGTCGATCAAATCATAATTACACTTAATAAATTGAGTAACAATCGGATGAGAATGAATTTCGGGTCTTTTCACATATTCAGAGACACCTGCGATAAGATTTTCCTTGCCTAGTAAGTAGAGAGTCTCGACTAATTCTTCAGTAAGGCATATAATTTTTGACGGATACATACTTCATCTCCTCGTGAGTTCATTATAAGGGAAATTCCTATGTTGAAAGCCATTTTTCTTCTTCTTCTCACTAGCTTTGCTTTTGCAGAGGAGCATGCCACTTTTAGCATGCAGCGCTGGAATAATAAGCTCGTTGTGACCATTGATCATGAAAAAGGTTGGCACACCTATTGGAAAAACCCAGGGGACGCCGGAATTGCCTCCTCTTTTAAGTTTTATAAAGGGTCTCATGAAATTTCACTCACTGCTCATGAGTGGCCAGTTCCAGAGCTCTTTATTGAGGCAGGAGATATTCATACGATTGGTTACGATGGAATCCAACACTTTTTCTTTGAGGATACTCCAGGTCATATTAAAGCAACAATCAACGTCCTTATCTGTAAAGATATTTGTATTCCTGGCTCGGCCACTCTTCTTTTGGGAGAAAGAGACACCTTTACTTCATCACGTAGGGCAACACCTTTCAAAGACGGAGAACTTGCTAAAGCATTTAATGAACTACCGCAGGTAGTAACCCCTGAAGAGAATTTTGAGTACTACCTAACCAAAACAAAGGGAAAAAGTGAACTCACCCTTCACTATACTCTTCATAATGTGAGCACTCTCAAGTTACCTCGTAAGCTCTCCTTTCTGACATCATTTCCCCAAAGTCCATTTACCTTCAAACGCGAATCCCTTTATCTAAAAGATAATGTCCTCTATGGTAAGACTACTATTGACTGGGATGGAGAATACCTTGATCCTCCTGTTGCGTTACCTGAAAATGGAGAATTTGAAACTCCTTACAAAATAAAGTTTTTATATAACTCTCCTAATAATGATCAGGTCTCTATCAAAGAACTTACACTTGCGAATTTCTCCGTTGGCAATGAAGCATTAGATCGCTTTTATAAGGATTTAGAAAAAGAACAAGCAACTCCTGCAAAAGCGATGGATCCTAGCTCCGTACTTACTTTCATTCTTTTTGCTTTTCTTGGAGGTTTGATTCTCAACCTCATGCCTTGCGTTCTACCAGTTATTTCCATTAAGCTTTTTAGTTTGATTAAGTACCAAGAAAGTTCTCAGAGGAAGCTCCTTCGCCATAACCTCTTCTTTACTCTTGGTGTGCTATCTACATTTCTTGTTCTTGCTACCCTTGTCGTCGCTCTGAAGGCCGGCGGAGAAGAAATTGGTTGGGGCTTTCAACTTCAATCCCCAAGCTTCATTCTTTTCATGATGCTTCTTCTCTTCGTTATGACACTAAATCTTTTTGGTCTCTTTGAATTTAAAACTCCAGGTGGAGCCAAACTAGGAAGTGCGACAACTAAAGACACTATTTGGGGAGATTTCTTTACAGGAGTTCTCACTACAATTCTTTCAACTCCTTGCTCAGCTCCTTTCCTAGGGACGGCGCTCACTTTCGCCTTCACCACTAATTATTTTACAGTTTATCTTATTTTTATTTTTATTGGTTTGGGACTAAGCTTTCCCTTTCTGATGACTGCCGTCTTTCCCAAGACTCTTGGGTTTCTTCCTCGTCCAGGAATGTGGATGGAAAAATTAAAGTATATACTCGGATTGAGCTTATTACTCACCACCATTTGGCTCTATGATGTCTTTGTTAATCTTGTGAACTTTGAAGCTATCAGCTGGCGAGTCAATGTTCTTTTTGCTTTCTGGTTCTTCCTCTTCTTCATTATGGGGAAAGTAAAAAATCGCTTCATCATAGCTTCTTTGATTATGATGACTATGGGGATGACTTTTGTTGCATTCAAAAACATTGAATTAAGATCATATGCACCCTTTGCTCACTCCGCGGATGTCTGGAGTCCTTGGTCAGAGACGAAGCTCAACGAACACAAGGGTGAATTAGTCTTTATGGATTTTACCGCTCAGTGGTGTCTTACTTGTAAAGTTAACAAGAAACTTGTTCTTGATACTCAAGGATTTGAAGAGTTAGCTGAAAAGTATAAAGTCAAACTTCTAAGGGCCGATTGGACTAAGCGAGATGATCACATCACTCAGTTCTTAAGACGTCACAATGTCGTAGGAGTTCCGGCCTATTTTCTACAAAAGAAGGATGGCACCATTATTCACTTAGGAGAGACCATTTCTCTATCTAAAATTGAGAGCAGTCTTAAATAGGTTCATCAAACTTCGAGGGAAGTTCCATCATCTGATGAATAACTTCTCTCGGATCTTCATCCAAATAAAGAACCTGATATAGGCCTTTAAATATGCGAGCATTAATTTTTTCTCTTTCCGCTAAAAAGTAAGCCGCTTTAGTCGTCTTATATCCTTCTACAACTGACTTGGTTTGGGCCAAGACCTCACTGGCCTTCTTACCTTTTGCCATTTCCAACCCAAAACTTTTATTTCGTGATAAGCCTCCAGTAGTCGTGAGAATTAAATCTCCCATCCCACTCGGTCCATAAAAAGTTTCTGGTCTTGCATTGAAGTAGGCCCCAAATCGAAGCATCTCAACTATTCCTCGAGTGATCAGTGCTGCGCGAGTATTATGGTTATATCCCAGTCCTTCAATAATCCCACCAGCAATAGCGATAACGTTTTTTAGTGAGCCTCCTAAGAGGACCCCTTTAACATCTGTAGTAGGAAGACATTTAAAGAAGAAGGTACTAAACATCTCACAGGCTGCCAGAACTTTTTCTTTATGAGTTCCAGCAAGAGAAACCAAGGTTACTTGCTTCTCTAAGATTTCTTGGGCAAAGGAGGGGCCAGAAAGATACATCAATTGATCCTGGTACAGATCAAAATGCTTTAAAAACATTTCATCTGGTAGGGCCAATGTATCCGGATCAATCCCTTTAGCGAGATTGACAAGACAAACACCTTTCTCAAAATACTTAATTATTTCCTTCTTATTTGTGGCCATAAACTCATCGATGGCCGACATCGGAAGACCTGAAACAATTAATTCCACGTCATTGCGTTGTTTGAGATCTATTTCATCCCAAGATTTTATAGCTTTGATATTACGAGGAAGCTCATGTCCCGGAAGATATGTCGTATTCTTTCCTGAATTAATTTCTTCATAGGTACTCTGAGATCGCACAAGAATTAAAACTTCTGAAAAGTTTTGGGCCAATACAAAAGCGATGGCAGAACCAAAAGCACCTCCACCTAATACAATAGCTGTTTTGAATGCCATAGCTCTCCTAAAGTGAAATTATTCCTTCAACCTTTGACATGAATATATAGACATCCATGACCTCTTGAGTACTGGCCATCAGTTTGCGAGCTGAGATTGAAGTGTACTTACCATTTTTCGACGAGGTTTCCGAAATAGTGAATCCGGCCAGCTTGGTTAACACATCATCTTTTAAAACCGACTTCACTATAAACTTGAATTCGTAGTAATCCGGCCAACTATAAGATTCATCTAAGAGCTCTTTAAATTTATCATCAAACATTCTAACTTCCTGTATTTCCGATATCGGCAATTTATTAGCTTATATTTCTTTATTTTACTTATCTATATACCGAAAACGTCTATATCGGCAATCGAAGGCCGATGTTGAGGGTTAGAATGCTCATTGTAGGGATGCTTTTCTTATTCATTCTGGGGCCAAATGCTTGGGGATTTACCCATATTAAACTAGCTCCTCAGTTTGAACAAAGTCTGAAGCAGATTTCAGAAAAAAAGTTTTCACAAATCCAGGCCAAAAGCTTGGTTGCTCCTATTCCGGTAGATGGACAAGTATCCCCTATTTATCAGGAAGTAGAAAACTATCTTGAACAAGAATACCAAAATATAGCTAATCGCCAGATCTTAGATCTGACATTTATCAATGGTGAACTTCATCTTGGCCTTAATAATTTCTTAGGCTTTAGTTGGCAAAAACCATTCGGTTCTTTCTCTGCCAATGCTGATCGACAAGTTACCCAGAACTTATTCGCAGATAACTGGATCGTTCAGGATACTTTCACCTTTAAAATTGAAGCCACTAAGTTACTTGAAGATATGAAAAGCGACGGACTTCTTGCGATGACGGATTCAGAGATTGGATCTTTTGCAGGACTCTCCTTCCATCGCACCTATACTTATTATCACTATGCTTCTTCTTATGAGGAAGGTCTTCGTGCTGACTTTCAGAAGCTATTTTTTCCTTATAAGTTCTTCTACGCCCAAAAACTTGGAGAACTTGGACATGAAGAAATCGTTCGAAGAAGAGACTCTTGGAAAGTTCGAGCAGGAGGACTTATCAAAACTCCTCCAATATCTAATGTGAGTTTCTCAGCTGGAATACTTACGACTCTCGCATTCGAAAAAATGATCAGCTTGCAAAAAGTAATTGATCGCAAAATCCAATATCAAATCAATCATAAATCGGAAAAGAAAGTGGACCTAGGCGCCACTTTAAGTTTTCAACTTGATTTCTTTGATCTCCTTGCAATCACTCTTCTACGGTATGATCTCAATTACCAGTACGAGAAATCTCAATCCTTTACTCTGGCGTTTACCCAAGAAAATCTCAACTATTTTGACAATCAAGAAAGTCGAGAACTTGCTTCTATCATTAGAGGAAGAGATCGCGTACAAGAACTTACTCCTTTTGTTCATCGTCTTGATGAATCAAGCAGTTCCTCTTTGAGTCAGACAGGGAGTGTCTTGTTATGGGGTGGGATGAAGAAATCTCAAACTGAGCAAGTAAAAGTTATTAAGGATGGAGTCATTCATGACTTTTACAAACATTACTCACAATCTGTTACTCTCGTTCAAAACTTTTGGTCTCGAATTTTCTCAGCAGTGATTTATAAAGTTTTTAAAATACCTCTCAGCTCACAAAATGAATCTCTTCTTAGTAAACAAGTCACTTTGGAATTTAAAGCGAATCACCCTCAATCTCATGACTTAAATATCCAAAGAGTAGAAGATCTAAAAGACTTTTCTTTTGTCATTCGAAAATCTTACCAGGCCAATAAAACTCATCGCTGGCTCGATAGAGCAAAAAGAAATCAGGCCATCTTTTTTGTCGATCATTTCACAAGTCTTCCTAAGGACTACAAGTCATTCATCCGAAACAATGAACTCAAAGGACCACTTAGTTTGGACTCTTATTTACGAATTGAAGAAGCAGGCCTCATCCACTTTTTAAACCAAGCCGAATCTAATATTTTCTACTCAATTGCTAAGGCCTGTAACTCTAAGATGATTTATAAATGGATGGCTGATAGTTATCGAAATCTTTTATTGAAGAAATCACAATCAGGTAATGAAGCGTGTGTTAAGAGAATTGGAAATAAATTTCTAAATTTCAAGAAAGATTTCCTGCAACATCAGTACTCAGCCTCTACCAAACTTTTTAAAGAATTCATTCTTGATTTCTATAAAGTAAATACCAAGTTGGAAGAGATCGTTCTGCTATTTGGAAGTGATAACTCCTTTGTTCATGGGTCTTTTAATGCGACCACCAGACAAGGTAGTGCCTTTATGACAACTTTTTCTGCTGGACAATTTCGAGGTCTGGGAGTTATTGATAACTTCCAGCGGAGCATGGGCTCCCGTCAACCAGCAAGTATTATAAGTGAGTGACAGTGAAATTAGATATAAAAGCAGCTCAAGCGGCTCTCCTCTCAGGTGATGTAGTAGCAATTCCAACGGAAACAGTTTACGGACTGGGAGGTTGGATTGAATCTCCTGAAGGAATTCAAAAAATCTTTGCTACAAAAGAAAGACCCTTTTTTGATCCACTCATTGTTCATATTGATTCTATTGATAAAGCAAAACTACTCTCTTCCGAATGGACAGAGATTCATCAAGTCCTGGCCGAAGCCTGCTGGCCAGGGCCCCTTACTTTAATTGCGAAGAAAGCCTCCCATATTAATTCTTACATCACTTCTGGACTTGATTCAGTGGGCTTACGTTGCCCCAATCACCCTCTAACTCTCAAGCTTCTCTCTCTTATTCCTGGAGGGCTCGCAGCACCAAGTGCTAATAAATTTGGAAAGACTTCTCCTACTCGTTTTGAGCATGTAGAAGAAGAATTTGATGGGGAAGTAGGAATCCTTGATGGTGGGCCTTGTGAAATCGGCATTGAATCTACTGTGGCAGGCATTGAAAATGGTTCTGTTAAAATCTACCGCCCAGGCTTCTACACGGCCGAAGCCTTAACAAAAATTTTGAAGGATCATCACCTAGATGTTTCTGTAAACTATGCCCAATCCCCTGTTGCTCCAGGACAACTCAAGCATCACTATATGCCTAACATCCCTCTTATTATTATTCCTGAAGGAAAAAGTTGGGAGGATGTGAAGATGAGAATAGAAAAAGAACTCTCAAAAAGCTTCTCTTCACCTGCTTTATGGATTCAACCGCCAAACCCACATATGGCCTCAAGAGAACTTTATGAAATGATGAGATCATTTGAACAAAAAGGAAATGATATTATCCTTTGCGTACGGAACAGTCATTTTCAAGAAGAAGATTGGAAAGGAATTTGGAACCGACTAGAAAAAGCAAAAACCTTACTCATTGAATCCTGAGCCTCTCTACGAGGCCCAGAAAAATAATTCAAGTTTCTTTAAAACAAGTAAAATAAAAGAAGTTGCTAGAACAACCAAAAGAAATTTTCGATAACTTGTAATCATCTTAACAAATTCATCAGGAGCAAGATCTCCTTGAATTCCTTGTTGATCTAGAATCGCAATAACTCTCTCAATGCTATTGTCTGCAACTAAAAAGACATCTCCATTCTTACAATGAATTGACAGAGCAAGATTAGGATGAAGAAGCTTATAATTTTTTATACCTTCATAACTCACACTTCTGTTCATAAAAGGGAGTCCGCGGTTATAAACAAATCCTTTCTCATGAAAAGAAATTCCACGAAAGAAAGCATAGTAAAGAGCAGGAATGATAATGATGCAAAAGAAGCGAATAAAACTTTCAGGATAACGAAAATGAAAGTTAATAACATCTAAAATCGACCGGCCTTGATCCACATCAAACTTAGGATTGGTAAAGGTCTCCAGATAAAAGTTATTAAAAAAGAAGACTACAACCATCAAAACGATAAGCTTAAAAACAAAAAGCATTGAAGTTCTATAAAGCTTTTTTCCCATTAGAAATCCTTAACTGAAGACTCAATCCCTTGAGCATAACGAATGAGGTCTATAACTTCTCTCGCACATCCCTTACCACTTTCGCGAATGGTAACGT
>CAYWMU010000094.1:0-9884 GCA_964459395.1 uncultured Bacteriovorax sp. | reverse complement strand
AATTTGATCATTAGAAGGATAATGTATGAAAAAAGGTATTCACCCAGAGTATAGAGAAATCGTTTTTAGAGACGTTTCTTGTGATTTCGAAATTTTAACAAAATCAACTATTAAGACAACTGAGACTACTACATATGAAGGTAAAGAATATCCGCTTTATAAAGTAGATATCTCTTCAGGTTCTCACCCATTCTACACAGGAACTCAGAAGATCATGGATACTGAGGGACGTGTTGATCGTTTCAAGAAAAAATACGGAAAAAAATAATTCCATATACAAAAAAGCCCTCTTTAAGAGGGCTTTTTTTTTGGTCAATTTTTAACAACATTGATGATTATGTTTGTGAGAATGTTGGATGTTTTTAAGGTGAGCGAGCACGAGTAAAACGCTTCCTAAAATTGATGTTGAGTGAGAGATGATTTCACTGGCCCTTTCTTCGAGTACCATTCCACTAAGAATAATAACGATTCCTACTGAGGCCAAAATTAGAATCCAAGTGAGTCCATGCTTTTTAAACCCTGGATAAAATGCCATAGGAGTAGTAATTAATAAGCTAGCAGCAACAAGACCATGAACCCAATCAGTATGGGCGAAATAGTTTAGAGCAGGATAAGCAAGTGGGATAAATGCCACAAATAGGCAGTGAACTACACAGATTGAAGAAAATATAATGCCTAAGCGATCCCAAACTTTTTTCATAGAAGGGATATAACACTGGTTTGCATAAAGCGTCTATAATCGCTTTTATAATAATGAAATGATGGAGTTAAATAATGAAATATCTACTGACTGTCGTCGCCCTCTTAGTTTTATCTTTAAGTTCTTTTGCAGCAAGCTTTGTCGTTGATGTTTCTGGGATGAGTTGTGGAATGTGCGTTAAGGCCATTACCAAGGAACTTGAAAAGACTGGAAAAGTTGAAAAGATCAATGTTTCTCTTGATGAGAAAAAAGCTTATTTTTCTGAAAAGAAAGGACAAAAGATCACAGATACAGAAGTTAAGTCTGCTATTAAGAAAGCAGGTTATTCCGCTACTACTATCGCTCGTAAAAACTAATTTATGCTGACAATATTGGCCGGTTCTCAAGGTGGAAACGCACTCAATCTAGCTCATACAATTTCTGATCAGTTAAATGAAAGAGGTATTGAGAATGAGTGCTTTGCTATGGATGAAATTGATCCTGAAACCTTGTCTGAACTCAAGCGAGTTTTAATTGTAACCAGTACCTATGGGGACGGAGAAGCTCCGGATAATGCGAGTGAATGGTTGAGCTATATTAAGTTTTCTGAACAACTAGACTTATCTCATCTTGAATATGCAGTGCTAGGGTTAGGGGATAATTATTATCCTCACTTCTGTCAGTGCGCTAAGGACTTTGATAAGTACCTTTCTTCTCACCAAGCAAAAGCATTAATTGAAAGACTCGACTGCGATTTGTACTACGAAGAGCAGTATCCTGAATGGCTTGAGAAATTAGTGTCCGTTTTATAAATATATTTTTTCTAAATCAAGAAAGCTTTTCATCATTTTTATCATGTTCCTACTCCCACTTATACTTATAAGGTAAGGCGAGTAGGTCATGGTAAATGAGTCTTCCATAACTCGAGTTTGTCCTCGAGGCTTCCAGACTTTTTTTTCAGGCGTATCCTCAACTAGGTTCCACCTCAAAACATACATTTGGTTTATGATGACGTCTCGATACCAATTCATAGGAGTTCTTGGATTTTTTATAGCTGGAGTTATTTCATAAGTTTCAAGTTTTAAATTGTTGTATTTAAGATGAGTGAAGAAGAATAATGAAAAGATGAGAGTAAGAACAATGACAACTTGCCATGGAAAAATAAAGAGAAGGAAAAGAGGAAGAATAAAAATAAATTTATAATAATTTTTTCTCATAGTCCTCTATAACCTTTCTTCTCTCACTTAAAGACTGCTTAAAAAAAGTATCCAGATCTTTAATCTGAGAGTGGTCTAAAAAAAATAAAATATCCTGATTTAATTTATGAACCAGTGAAGGCCCTTGGTAAATGAGTGCTGTGTAAATCTGAACCCATTGGCCGCCCATATACCAAAACTTTAAAATATCTTTAAAGTGGGAAATACCACCAACACCGATAATATTGAGCTCTGTATTCATAGAAAGAAGAGTCTGTTGCACCATCTGTGCTTTCTCTTTAAGTAATGCTCCTGATACTCCTCCTATTCCTTTCTCTGGAATCACGGTGGTGTTCGTAGCAATAATTCCTTCTAATTTTAGGTCACATGCTAGTTTAGCGAGTTCTTCAATTTTCTTTTGCTCAAGGTCGGGAGCGATTTTTAAAAAAAGGGGAGTCTGAGTTTGACTTTGCAAATGAGTAAATAACTCTCTTAAATATGTCGGCTCTTGTAACGCTCTTAATCCAGGAGTGTTGGGGGAGGAGACATTGATGGTGAAATAATCTGATTTTCTTAGTTGGCAAGCGAGTTGTCCCAACTCGTGTATACTATTCTGAGGGGTCGTATCCTTATTCTTACCGATATTGATTCCAAGAAGAGATGAAGCTGAGTAGTTTAAGAGATTATGTCTAACTACTTTCATTCCTTCATTAGGGAACCCCATGGCATTTCGTAAACTCATTTCTTCAGGGTAACGCCATATCCTTGGGCGAGAATTTCCACGTTGTTCTTTAAGTGTCACAGTCCCTGCCTCAAGAAGACCAAAGCCTAGGGAAGAGAGTGCGTTTAATGCTTGAGCGTTTTTGTCTAATCCTGCTGCTAGACCAATGGGGGAAGGAGCTTTTAAATTTTTTACTCGGCTGCTTAACTGAGAAGGGAAGGAGTAACTACGAGATTGATAAAGTTCACTTAAGTGTAAGATGAAGTGATGTGCTACCTCTGGATCTAACTTAAAAAGAAAAGGTTTTATTAATGAATAGAGCATGATTAATCCTATGAAGCTTTTCTTTGAAAGTCATCTGACCCTATGTGATAATATGTCTAAACAAGGGATTCTATGAAGTATTTATTTTTAATATTGATTACCACTTCTGTCTTGGCCCAACATCACGCCGAACAACCTGTCGCAGAAGATACCGAAGATGCTAGAGCAAGCTTTGTGGTCTTCGAACTAAGAGACACTCAGAATAAAAAAGTCTTTACGCTAGAGCGCTCGCCCTATTTTGATCACTTTATTCGTTATACTTTTAAGAAGGGTGAAAAGTTGCAAAAAGCAGATACGAAGCTGGCAAAATCCCTGGATGGACAGTTCTCAAGCCTTTATTTAAAAACAATGTATGAAATCGAAAATAAAGAAGGGCGCTGCAAAGAGGCCTACGAGCTGGTTCTTCGCGGAGAAGCGCAGCAGATATGTAAAAAAGATGAGCAAAAAACTCAGTTGATAAAATCTTTTATTGAGCTGTTAGAAAAACAATTCTGAGGTAAAATCAATTGTTTTTAATTTAATAGTTATTAACCTGCAACGTATGAGGTTCCATGAAATATTCTTACTTACCACTCTGCCTTTTATTGGCCGCTACAAATGTTGAAGCTCAATTTGGCACATCCACTGAAAAGGCCAGTGATAATCCGAGTGTGATTGGCGCCTTAATGTCCAAAAAACCAGAAAATCCTAGGGAAATGGTTTTAGGAAATCTTTTAAAAAGAGTTCTTGAGTATATGCATCTTTCTCAGAAAGAAGTTAACGATGAACTCTCAAAAGAGGCGTTTAAGGTTTATCTTGAAAGAATTGATTATGGAAAACAATTCTTACTTAACGATGATGTAAAAAAATTAAAAGCTCTTGAAACAAAGTTCGATGACATGATGATGTCAGGGCATCTAGAAATTCTCGATCTCACAACAGAGCTTATGAATAAGAGAATTGGTGCCATTGAATCGCATATTGAAAAAATTCTTGCAAAGCCTATGGATTTTAGCAAGAAGGAGTCACTAGAAACTGATCCGAAGAAAAGATCATTCCTCAATACTGAAAAAGAGCTTTTCGCTCATTGGGAAAGATTGATGAAGTATGAAGTACTCAATCGTATGGTTGATACTGAAGAAGAGCAGAAAGGGCTTGCAACAGATTCAAAAGGTAAAAAGAAGCCTAAGTCAGAAAAACAAATGACTCCTGCTGAAATTGAAAAAGATGCGAGAGAAAAAGTTCTAAAATCTTGGAAGAAAATATTCTCAAGACTTGTTAATGAAAAGAAGTCAGATAAGTTAGATAAATTTTATAACGCCATCACAAAAGTATTTGATCCTCACACAAACTATCTAATTCCAGAAGACAAAGAAGATTTTGATATCGATATGTCCGGAAAACTAGAAGGAATTGGAGCGATTCTAAGAGAAGAGAACGCTTATATAAAAATTGAAAAAGTCGTTCCGGGTTCTGCTTCTTGGAAAACTAAAGAAATCGATGCTGAAGATATCATTCTTAAAGTTGGTCAAGGCGATGATGAGCCTGTTGATGTTGTTGATATGTCTCTTCGCGATGCTGTTAAACTTATTCGTGGTAAGAAGGGCACAACTGTTAAATTAACAATTAAGAAACCAAATGGTCTTATTAAAGTTGTACCTATTGTGAGAGATGTCGTTGAGATTGAAGAGTCTTATGCCAAAGGTTCTGTCTTAGAATTAAAAGGACAGAAAAAGAAAATCGGTTATATCAATATTCCCAAATTCTATCGTGATTTTAACGATGCGAATGGAAGAAGTGTGACTGACGATACTTTGAAAGAAATTAAAAGAATGAATAAGGTCGGAGTAGATGGTCTTATTCTCGATCTTCGTAACAATGGCGGTGGTGCTCTTGAAGATGCTAAGAAAATCTCAGGACTCTTCATCGAAAAAGGACCTATCGTCCAAGTTAAAGGATCTTCAGGTGCTGTAGAAGTTCTTACTGATGACGATCCTAAAATTGAGTTCTCTAAACCAGTAGTTGTTCTCATTAATAGGTTCTCTGCTTCTGCTTCTGAGATTGTGGCAGCAGCTCTTCAAGATTATAAGAGAGCAGTTATTGTAGGAGGTGAGTTTTCACACGGAAAAGGAACTGTTCAGGCCGTTATGGATCTTGATGGTTACATTGCTCCAGTAGCGAAAGCTTACTCACCGATGGGTGCATTAAAGATTACTATTCAGAAGTTCTATCGAGTAAATGGTAGTTCAACTCAGTATAAAGGAGTGACTCCAGATATCGTTCTTCCTGATCAGTACTCACATTTAGAGTCAGGAGAAAAGTTTCTTGATTATTCAATTCCATGGGGCGAAGTGAAACCGGTGCGCTATAGTGCTTGGAAACCAACATGGAATATCGATAAGCTTAGAAAAGATAGTCAAAAAAGAGTGAAGTCATCTGAGAAGTTCAAGCATATTATTGATTCCATTGCTTGGTATAAAGAGCAGAAACAAAACTCGCAACGTTCTCTTGTAAAAGAAGACTTCGAAGAAAAACGTTCAGAAGTTCGTAAGATGAGCGATATGTTCACTAAAGAGGAAGAAAATAAAAATCTCCTCGTTACAGATCTTGTACCAGGGAAAAAAGATAAAGTGGCACAGGAAAAGTTTGATGATTATGTAAAAACTCTAAGAAAAGATGCAGTACTTGAAGAATCGATGCTTATTATGCATGATTTAGTGGAAATGACTAAAAAGGCAAAGTGAGTGAAATCGAAATTATCTCTAGATAAAAAGTATGAGTTTTATGAGCGCAGTGTTCAGTTTCCCGAAGGGGAGGTTGAATTTATGCGTGATGAGTTCAAAAGATATTTTGGTCGCTTCCCTCTAACAATGAGGGAAGACTTTTGTGGAACAGGGGCCATCTCTTGTAATTGGGTTACACATCATAAGGATGCAGAAGCCTATGGAGTTGATCTCGATCCAGAGCCAATTGAGATGGGAAAAAAAAGGCACCTCTCTCGTTTAACTTCCAAGCAAAAAGAAAGAGTGCATTACCTGCAAGAGAACGTCCTTAAAAGTAGTTCTCCCAAAACAGATGTGGTCTGCGCTTTCAATTTCTCTTATTGGATTTTTAAACAAAGAAAAGATCTTCTTAAGTATTTCAAACAAGTTAAAAAATCACTCAACAAGCAGGGTGTATTCTTTCTTGATCTCTTTGGCGGCCCAGAAAGCCAGAAGCTTATTACTGATCAAAAAAAGCTTGATGGACTCACATACTATTGGGAATGCCAACAGTTCAATCCACTAACTCATGATTGTACTTTTGCTATCCATTTTAGAGATGAAAAGGGAAAGAAACATTTAAATGTTTTCACTTATGACTGGCGCTTTTGGACTCTACCAGAGTTACGTGACATTCTTACTGAAGCAGGCTTTTCCAAAATTATGACTTATTGGGAAGATGATGATGGTGAAGGTGGTGGAGATGGTAATTACTATCCAACTGATGATGCCGAAAATTGTGACGCCTGGGTTTCTTACATCGCCGCCATAAATTAGAATGTAATTGATTCCAGAAGTGTAATAACCTTCTGGAATCGACTTGTTGGGAAAACTTGTTTTAATTCAGAAATCATTTCTTGAATATCAAACGGTCCAGTTTCTCTCTTTAAAATGATACGGGTAAACTCTTCAGCGACAATAAAAACGATGGAAACCGGACTGACGTTTGCTCCGAAGTGTTCACTAAAACCAATTCCATTGAGCATACCATGGTGTTGCCTGATGATTTGATCGGCACCCATTGGAGAGTGCGGGAACTTGGCAACAAGCTCAGCACTCATTTGTGCATGTCTTTCAACTAGCATCCTTTCTTGAGTATTGAGTGGAGCGGATCTCAGCTCCTGCATTGAATGTATTTTCGCCATCTCATCGTTTTCTAGAACGATATCGTGGAAAAGAGAGATGAAACAAATTTTCTCTTCTTGTTCGGGGCTTCCCCAATCAATATTTTTTATAATATGTAAGCATACATAGGTCAGAATTTGAGTGTGCTTAAAGAGATAGCCTGATTTGTTATTAATCATGCTCTCTAAAAGTTTGGCGAGCTTAGGATGGGCCGCAGTCGTTTTTTTCAGACGGGCAAGATTTTTATTGGCCAACTCAATTGTTTCTTCGGTCACACCGATAGTTGTTAGCTTATTTCCTAAGAGCTTAACCGCTTGAGAAGTAATCGAAAGGTTTTCTTCCGAGCTAACTTCCTCCTCATTTAATTCATTCATTAACTCTGCTGTTACATTTGAAACAAATTGGAGACGTTCACGTTTATTGATATATAGATGACTGACGCCTTCTTCAATGAGCTGACTGATAAAGCTAGGATCAAAATCTATATTAGCATCACATCGCTGGATATATTCTTCTGTTTCAAAGTCTTGACTATAAACAGGGCAAACAGAGCGTTTGATTTCTTTAAAGTAGAGAATGGGAATCGGAAAGAAATCGGGAACTACTTTCTGCGCCATCTCCTGAGCCGTAATTTGAAGAGTCTTGGCACACGCCTGAATAAGAGGCTTAAGTTCTAATGAGTTTTTGATATGGGCCTGATGACCCTCTTTAAGGGGATGAGAGCTATTTCCAATAACAATAATAGGAATATTGAGCTGCTTTTGCTGCACGAAATCAATAAGGGTGTTCGCAGAAGCTTCATTGCCAATGGTATTTCTTACGATGATAAGTCTTACTTCTTTTCCCTCATTGAGATAATTAATAGCAAATTCGGCCCGCTTTTTACCTACAATCTCTAAACCCAGCCACGTGGATAGGTTTAACATGTATAAACTTTCAATCTGTGGGCTTGGTTCCACAAGTAGGGTAATGCTCAGAATGTTCTCCTTATAGACCCTATTTTAATGCCGGAAGGGTTTTTACTCAACAAGTAAGAAGTGCTAGAATAAGCAAAACATGGGAGAATGAACTTGAGTGCAATTACAGATAAAGAATTACAATTTAATCAAGGGATCGAAGCTTGGGAAAAGCTTCTTATCAAAGAACTTAAAATTGATGAGATCGGTCAGAGAACACTTAAAAAACATTTAGACCTAAATACTTGGAAAATTCTTAGTCTTGAAGGCCAACACGAGGTGAGTTTACCCTCATCTTCTTGGAAAAAAGCTTCGCAAACTTACATTAAGCCCCATGCCCATCTCAATGATTATTTAAATGACGATCTTGAAAGTGGAGTGCGGCTGTTTTTCTTTCACAAGCAATTCTTTAGTCCTGCTGAATTTGAAAAAATTTTTAAACAACTTTCATCTCATGAAAATAAAAGCGACATCATTTGTATTCTCCTCGGAAATGAAGAAGTTGCGATTAATGATCATGGCCTAAATGTTATAGATGAGAATAAAGTTGCTGTTGGTAGAAGTGCCCATGATCAAGGGGCCAATACGGTTCATGAGTTAGGTCTAATGGGGTATTGTCTCACATTGAAGCTTAATCAAGGGCCAAAAGAATTTCATCAAGCTGTTTTCTTAGATTCTAGATTTTTTAATAACATTGCGAAAGTCAGAGCGGCAAAACTTATTGGACAAAAGATTCTTGAAGCCGCGAGCATCGATGCTCCACTTAGAACCATTGGATTAAACTCCTATCGTGATTGGACGCTATACGAGAGGTATTCAAATATGCTTCGAAATAGTGGGCAAGTATCATCCGCTTTAATTGCCGGAGCTGATCTAGTGCAGTCATCCGGTTATCAAGCATTGTTTGAAATGGAAACAGACGATAACGGCGAAGAGCACATGGAGCGATCTCTTAGGATGGCCCGTAATACTTCACATATCTTGTCTCTTGAGAGCATGCTTGGGGTAGTAGATGATGCAGCTTATGGTAGTTTCCATTTAGAAGAAATGACTCATGAATATGCCCAAAAGGGTTGGGAGTTTATGCAAGAACTTCTTAAAGCCACCAGCGTAAAAGAGAAAATTCAAGAAGTCTCAGAAATAACTCGTTCACAACGAGAAAAAAATATTCACACAAGAAAACATGTGCTCGCGGGATTAAACGATTTTGCTGATGCTTCTGAAAAAATAAAAGTCAAAAGCCTTAAAAACTGTTTCTATCGCTCAACAAGATCCTTTGAGGAGTTGAGAATCAAGATAGAGAATATGAAAAATCCTCCAGAAGTATTTATTGGAGTTTTTGGAGATTATGCTCTTTTAAACCCTCGACTCAACTTTGCAAAAAACTTTTTCGAGGTCTTAGGTTTAAAGGTAGCCGATTCAGAAATTGGTTTAACTGATCCGAATGAGTTTAAAAAAATGATCGATTCCCGTAAGGAAGAAATCATTGTTTATTGTTCTCTAGATGCTGATTATGAAAAATTAAACGATCTTGATCATAAGAAGAATACATTTCTGGCAGGTAAAGCAGAACTTAAAAACTGTAAAAATATTTTTGCTGGCCAAGATATATATAGCGCTCTCTCAGCGTTAGTAGAGCAGTGGAGTTAATATGAGTAGCGTAGATTTTACTAAGATTCCTTGGTCGACACCGAAGGTGAAAAATAACTCAGATGACGTTGTGATGACTATGCCTGAAGGTATTCCACTAAAAAGAGTTTACTCTAAAGATGACGTTAAATTTGAAAAGCTTCGCCATACTCTTCCTGGTACCAAGCCTTTTATTCGTGGACCTTATGCTTCTATGTATACTGTTAGACCTTGGACAATTAGGCAGTACGCTGGATTCTCTACAGCTGAAGAATCTAATCGCTTTTATCGCGCCAATCTTACGAAAGGACAAAAAGGTCTATCCATTGCTTTCGACCTTGCAACCCATAGAGGATATGACTCTGATCATCCGCGTGTGAAAGGTGATGTTGGGATGGCCGGAGTTGCCATTGATTCTATTCTCGATATGAGAATTCTTTTTAAAGATATTCCTCTTGATCAGATGTCTGTTTCAATGACCATGAATGGTGCGGTGATACCAATCCTTGCTTT
>CAYWMU010000093.1:0-9917 GCA_964459395.1 uncultured Bacteriovorax sp. | reverse complement strand
CTTAGTAACCTTTTAAGCAGAGTAATAACTAGGCTAATGACCAACATGTTTAACTGGGTTTCTCAAAAGATGGGAAGGGAAACGACAGGAATCATTAAGAAAACTGAGTATCCATTCAAGCATGTAATGGAGAATGATCCATCCGTTCTAGGTTGGTCCAACTCTGGTAAGCGTTTTATTAAGTATAACGACGTTGAATGGAAGCACCACTCCTTTGTAGTAGGTGCTTCAGGATCAGGTAAAACAAGTTTCTTAAAGATTACAATGGAGGGAGCAATGATGAACGGGAAATCCGTAGTCATGATTGACCCCAAAGGTGAGATTGATTTTATAAAATTCTTTAAGGCAATGTGTCGCGCAAACGGGAAGAAATTTTATATATTTGCAGAGGGATACACAGGAGAAGGAGCTATAAATCTAAATCCGTTTAAGGGTAAAGATTTTACTGATGCTTATAGTATGTTTGAAAATAGTTTTACTCGACCTGGGGATGATAATGTTTACTATAGTGAAGCTCAACTCCAGGCGATTAAAGAAATTATTTTAAATTGTTTGAATGAAAAAAATGAAATCAGTCTTTGGCTATTAAGGGAGAAATTCGTTAAAGATTACGGAGACGATAAGGATTATAACGGAATGCGGAATAGGCTAGATATATTTCTTGAATCAGGTATTGGGAAAAGGATGATTGCTAAGGATGCCCTCTCTTTAAAGGATATTATTGATGAAGACGCCTGTGTCTATGTAGGTGTTAGTACCCAGCGACACGGAGAAGGAGCGCGAAGAATCTGTAAATTGTTTACAAATGAATTATTGAAAATTTCTGCGTTCCGTTTATCCATGTGCTCTAATCTTAAATATGCCCCGAGTTGCACAGCTATTCTCGATGAGGTCGGATCTATTATTGAGCCGGAGTTCTTGGAATTAATTAATAAGTGCCGAGGCGCAAAAATGGAAATTGTGGCAGTAGCCCAATCGTATAATGATTTCAAAAGAGCTTTTCCTACATGGGAGGGGTACGAGTCATTGTGGGAGTGCTTTTCAAATTGGATTGTGTTTAAGCAGGAGAATGAAAAGTATATCGAACGCTTTGCCAAGATTGCGGGAACATATTTAACTGAGAAGAAAACAGATCAATTAAATGACGGGATAAGAACAGGTGGAGCCTCGACGAGAGAGGCTTATGAGTTTTGTGTCCACCCAGAGGTCTTTAGGAGATTAAAGCAGGGACAGGCCGTGGTGATTAATAAGAAAGCCAGGGTTTCATCATTTGTTCACCATGTAAGTTTTAAAGATATTGATAGTTCTAGCCTGTACGATTTTGAAAACGAGAATGTCGAAATTGCTAATATGTATGATTACAAACTCGAAATGGAAAAAAAGAACAAAAAAACTCAAGAGAAAGATAATACGTTGCCATTAATAGATAATACGCCTGAATTTAAAACAAAGCTAGATCTTCTAAAAGAACTAGGAGGTGTAAATTGAAAAATCTTGAGAAGCTGGATTACTCATTTCTTGATCTTGGGTTAACCGGTCTGAAGCATTTCTTAATGAGAGGTGACTTTATTTATATCCATGATATTGGTCATTTATTAAGTAAAAGTAAGTCCACAGTCTATAATTACGTTAATAGACTTCAAGAAGACGGGGAGATAGTTACTAAAAACGCCATGGGGAAATCTTATATTCAATACACCGATGAACTCGTTAAGAAATTCCAGATTAAACGCGAGGACGGTTATTATCTCCATAATCTTACCGTTACTAGTTTCTTGTCGGGGATTTTATACAATTTTCCTGACTATCGAATTCATTGGGGGAAAGAGCAGGATAAGCATTTTGATTTTAAGGTTAAACCACACGATCAAAAGGCACTTTATCCTGATGCATTTTTCTACAATGAGAAGGGTGAGAGGTTTTCTTTAGAGATAGAAATTTCACAAAAGGCCGAAAGAAAAATAAAAGAAAAATTAATTAGGTATATTGAAAGAGGATCACAATACGACAAAGTTATTTATTTTTTTTCAGATATGCACCTCCTTCTAAAGTTTATAGTAATTTTAAAAGATATTGAAACGACCTACGTTAGTAATAATCAGTCAGAATATCGAAGTATGCTTAAAAGAAAGTTTATTTTAGTACACAGTAGTACAATTAATAATTTGTCACAAAAAATGGAATTCATGAGCTGTATCCCTTCAACTGACTGGGAAAGAGCAAGTTTAATAAAAGCAATCAAGGGGGAGTAATGGAAACTATTCAAACAAAAGAACTTAACACCAGCTCAATTAATACCGTGGCCAAATCGAAGAGAGGTAGAAAAAAGAAGGAGCAAATTATCTCATCAGGGGAAATACAAGACTATCAAGTTCTTTTAAGTTCGGCGCTATTGAAAGTTAATGAGGGTATTAAAACTAAAAAAATCTCAAAGGAGATTATTTTGTCTTATGCACTTTCTAAATTAACCGAATCAGATTTACAGAAAATTCAACGCGAAAATATAGCTAACGAAGACAAAGTTAATATTAAATATGAGGAGTTTAAAAAGAAAGAAGGGAATGAAGACATTTCTTTTTATGATTTCTTAGCGCTTCAACTTAGACTTCATCATTAATTAATTATTTGGTAGCTAGGAAAGTAAAGCCTAGCTACCAAATATAGCCATGATAACTTCCACCCAGTCTTGTAAAGTATCTCCTACCAGATTAACCCAGCCAGAAACAGTTAGGCAAACATACTCAAATAATATGTTTAGTTGTTGCCAGACATATTTAATTCCTGAAACAACGAAGTGCCACGCAATTAATAACCCAAATAAACTATAACCTTTTTCTTCCATACAAGATCTCCTAACTCATTTCTACCACAGCAGAGATCTTAATTGTAGCGTAAATTTACGCTACAATAACAATTAAGGCTGAAAAAAAAGCTGAATTCTGTTGGAAAATCATTGGAAAATCATTGGAAAACGCAGAGCACCCCAAACCTCAAATTGTTGAATGAATTCAACAATTTGGCCAGTTGTATGTTCCTGACCTCCCTATCTCCACGTAGAAAGGGAGGTCAGGAACATACAACTGGAGGGAGGAGAGAGGAGAGAGGTTTGGGGTGGGAAGATAATTATTAAATTAAAGAGAGTAGTAGTAGGTAGGGAGGGGAGGAGAGAGGAACGGGTTCTTGGCGCGCGAAGTTTCACCTTTGGTGCCACATCGCGCGCCAAGAACCCTTGAAAACGGGAACGGGTATTTTTTTTCAGCATAGAGATGCTGAAAAAAAATCGAAATTCTACAGAGTAATTTAACAACACAGAGTATTTTTTTCTATCGTAATTTGTTTTAGTAAGATGAGAAGAGGTCTTACCTATGTGAGGACATTCCGCTTAAAGAAGGCGGTCGCGAAGCGTCAATCTTTCAGCAATTGCAAGACGTGCGTAGCTCTGCAAGTCCCACTCTGTTTTTGTTAAAATTTCGTAAATTAAATTTTTTAATTCGTTATTAATTGTAATGGAGCGCGGGTTTTCTAAAACTTCATCAGTGTATTTATAAGCCGCTTTTTTGAAGCTGAATGGATTGCTTGATTCTAGTTTTGAGATGATTGAAAACCTAATAAATTGATTCTGCTGAATACCTAGTTTGTCACAATGACCCTTAATATCGTTCCATTGGTTTAAAGAAAGTCTTAATGTGATCCTGGTATCTTTTGGACAAGCATCCAGGACAAAAAGCTGATGAGGCCGATTAGGGGATTTCATTCTTTTATTATAAATTCATTTGGATTTATTGTCTTTGTTATTCCCTCGCATAATGTTTCGCATTCAAATCTTGCCATCTTGCGAATGCCTCGCGACTTCGTGTCTTGGCATCCTGTCTACGATAGCAATTTCTTCATGACTCCAACATTCTAGTCTTCGGTCATTTCGTATATCTTGCTTTTAAAATCTTGGAAATGACTCCTCGGCCTTTGGCCTCGTCGGATTAAATTTAGCTCATTAGGGGGAAGGAATTTTTGGGAGGGTACAAGTTTGATCAATTATTGTCTATTGCCTTCGGTGGCTCACCACCTACGCACTTCGTGAATTTGAAAAAAAATAAATTTTTTTGTCAAAATTGCAAAGACAAAATCTCTAAAACTTTCTCGCGTTGCTCGCCCCCCTCCCCCGGGCATGAGCTATTTAATAAGGAGTTCTTATATGAAATTGATAAACAAAAAAATCTTGGCTTCTCTCCCACCCCTCTATTCAACGGAAAAAATACCTCTGGAAGAAAAGACTGCGGTTGTTCATTACTTTAATCCTGTTGGAAAAGGTGACTGGTATGTTTTTGAAGGAGGAGAGACTGAAGATGGGGAGGTCATGTTTTTTGGTTGGGTGTCACTATTTGACGGTGAACTTGGTTATTTCTCACTTAGAGAATTAGAAGAGGTGAGAGTGTTTAGGGGATTATTGGGCTTAGAGAGAGACCTTTCTTTTGAACCGAAAAAGTTTTCCGACATTAAAGCCCTGTCTTAAGGACAGGGCCTAACTATTTTTTAAAACTGGAGATTAGAGCATGAGAGATTATAGCAAGGATTTATGGAGTGAATACTTTTATAAGGAATCAGTGGAAGAGGATTTAATTCCTTTTGAGCTGGTAAATAATGAGGCAAAAGTTAATTTATCCAATGTAGAAATTAAAGAAATACTGCTTAATCTTAAAAGCTTTTATTCAGATGAAGATTATCATGAGATTGATTGTTTCGATGAATTCTGGGGAATGGAGTCATTGACATTCAAGAGCAAAGTATTATTGGAAGAAAAAGAAAGTGAATATATAAAGGTCTATTTCTATTTTTTTGAAAAAACATTTATGGAAAAGATCTAGTTTTTATTATGAAATGGAGTGCATTTAACTTAAAAAATTAGAAGTTTGCACTCCATTGCATTTTGGTTTTAACTGTCTCGTTAAATTCTTCGCTTAAAATCTCGCAAAAACTCTTCGCGACTTTGTGTCTCAGAGTTTTTTGTCTTCGATTTTATGTCTTCATAATTTATAAATTTATCAATTTTTCTTTTAAATCTCTTCGTAGGAGGCTCATTCTGATTCGCCTCAATCTCTAGATGCTACTGGTAGCATCTTAATGACTCCTCGAACTTTGTTCTCGTCGAGCTTACAACTGCGTGTGATCGGGAGAGGAGGCCATCAGGCAGGGTAGTCGTGGTCATAAAATATCAATAACCGAAGCCGCTCTTCGAGCTATTACGGTTTTTGACATTTTAATCCCACTCCCGATCCGCTTCGCGTCCCCCCGCCCCGAGGCACACGCGTTTTCATACGGAGGTAAAAATGAAGAACGATTTAAACAAGCTACCAACCTTTAAAAAATTAATCCTTGATGAGTTAAAGGCTGATGGGCACCTGAATATTGTAAAAAAAATAAAATCTATTCGCTATCAAAGTTTTTCTATGGGGAACGCTGTTGATGTTTCATCAATTGATCTCAATAAGATTGAAAGAAGAACATTAGAGAAAGTTTTGGCAGGCTATAAAAGTGGTTACTTCGATTCAATGCAAGACCTTTATGTTTACGGAAAGTCTTCAAAAGTAAGAAGTGCAAAATATGTTTCTCTACATAACGAGTTTTCTCAAGACGTTAAGGATAGGGTGAAAAAAGGGTTAGAGGAAAGAGGCGTCACTGATTATAAAAGTGCTTGGGATAAATGCGGTTGTGATTATGAAACAGCGGTATATAGAAATTTGGTGGAGCTGGAAGACATTTAATTAAAAAAGCTTGCTTAGGAATCTAAGAAGTTTCACGGTGGGCGTTTGATGTTTTAAATGCCTGCAAGCAAAACGTAGCCCACCGTCTTTCTTTATATATCGTAACAAGATTAGGGAAAATATCAAATGAAAAAAAATATCCTTAGATTTTTAAGAGACGTGTTCATGAATAATAAAGTGTTGTGGCTTGTTGATAAAAAAGGACAAGTAATCGACGGCTATTCGTGTGAAGGGGAAGACATTTTAGAGGAGCTAGTAATTGCTCATAACTATTTTGAATTAAGCGAGAATGAGTATTTAGTAATTAGCTAACAGGGGGGAGTTATGAATAAAACCAATAAAGGGAAAAGCCTTTTTGAAACTTATGAAATCTTAATGAAAGAGCTAGGGAAATTTAGCTTTAGTCTTCAGCACAATAACCACGTTACCGACGATGAGTTAGAAGAGACATGGGAAAGCGTGAAATCATCTTGGGAAAAGTTAAAAGATATTGCTGGAAAATATATTCAAGATGGAGAGAGATAAAGATTTTCAAGTATTGGAATTTATTTGAAGCAAAGTAAAAATTTCAGAGATTGGCAGAGAGTAAAGGTAAGGGGGCTATATTAGCCCCTTTTAATACCAAGAGATATTTAGAAGGAACAGTTATGGATTTTATTGCAGATGCCGTTATTTATGAAACATGTAAGCTTCAACAGCTACTCATTGAACTCAAGCTTTATCAAGCGGACGAAAGCAAGGCCCAAGCATTAAGAGATCAATTGGAAGTGGTTAGATGGAAGCTTGAATCTTACTTAGTCATGATGGATCGCTAGGCTTAGAAGTTAGTTACATTCCAAATTTATTCGCATCAAACGCCCATTCCTCGCCAAAAATTCGCATTCGTGTTCGCGCTAAAGCGTCTTCACACTCAGTCTTCATTTTTGTGTCTTCGTCATTAATACCCAGAGGACGCCAAAGCGTCTCTTTTTTTAAGATACTTTTCGTATCTTAAAAATGTCTGGACAGCACCAAGGGCCGTCCACTCTTGAAACCATTTTTTTAGGGGGGGGGGAGTTATTTCATTTTACCAGATGTTTCATATTTGCTCCGCCCCCTTTGGGGGTTAAGTTTTTTTTTGGAACCACAGCCAAAAAAAATCTTAACAAATATTCCACATCAACAAAGCAATGCTTTGTTCCCCCCCCCCGGGAGCTGATTTTTTAATTTGGAGGAAGAATGGAAGATCGTGCTAATGCGAAATGCTTTAAAAATTTTAGTCATGAAATAACTACTAATTTTGAAAACATTGACAAGAATCTAACGAAAGAATTACTTGAAGCAATTTTAATCGAACTCGAAGATAGTTTTGGAGTTGAAGAACTTTCCAAAATTAGTGATTTTGAAGAGTTTTGGGAGCGTTTAGAGCAGCAGTATGGTTATGAAGAAGAATGGTATGAGTGGAAAGGGAAGGGCGTAGAAAGAATCTATCGTTTTATTTGGGAAAATTTTAATAAGTAACTTCACCCCCCCTCCCCTAAATCCATGGGGAGGGGTTGGCCCATGAAAGTGATATGTGTTAAAATCTTAAAAATTGAGTCCGCCTTTAATTAGTAAAAAGGGTATAGAGATGTTTAAAAAGCTTGTTGATTTATTTATTCTTTTTACTTCAAAGAGAAAGTATCCCTCACCCTTTAGCGATTTGAATCAACTCTGTGATTCAGATACTACTTTCGAAAAATTGTATGACTCCCGTTCTGTGGATGAAAGGGATTTATACTATTTCGGCAATAGAGAAAAACTATTTAAGAAATTTCAAATCGAGATTATTGAAAGATGGAAAATCAGTGTTAATGGTAGGGTTTTACCTGTCAGTGTTGTGAGCATGCATCTGGTAGGAGGTGAGAGGATTATTGTTGAAGCTTATGGAGAGCCGTATCATAACATTCAGGCATACTCTATTCACGGGGAATTTATTTGGGCAATTGAAAGCTGTAAAGATCCTTATAGAGAGGATAACACTTATAGCTTTGGAGAGCCGTGTGGAATAAAGAAAAATAATGAGGGACGTGACTTATTACTGATTTCCTATTGGCCTGTTCTTTTTGCGACAGACCTGGTTACAGGTAAAGGAACATATATCTGTCAAATTGACGATGATACAAACATGAAATAAAAGTCTTGAAACTTACTAAAGCATCTCTAGGTTGTAGGTATTTTTTTAGAGAGAGGTTTGTTTTTAAACTCATCAAAGAATTTTGAAATTATATCCATTGGTACAGCGTAGTTTCTGGCTTTCTTAGGGTCGTTCGTTGAGTTCTGAAAATCTCTGATAATACCATAGAGGTATAAGTTCTGGTCGTAAATTGGGCCACCAGAGTCTCCTCCGCAGGCGATTGAGTCTCCGTTAATATCTGCAAATTGAAGGGAGGGAGTATTAGGTTTTCTATAAGGGTGGTTTGAGTGGATATAGCCATCTTTGACATAATCAACGTATTTCGTTTTTTGATATTTTGGCCAACCAGAGCAGAAGCCATTGAAGAATAGTTGCTCTTCTTTAAATAGTCCTAAAGGGGTTTTGCTAGAGATGGTTCTAAATGGGGGAGAGGAAAGCGTGAAGTAAGGATCATTATACTTATTTTTAGTCTTGAGAAGGCACAAGTCGTTTTCTTGATTACAACCCAAAAGAAAAACGTCTTGAAACTTATGAAAGATTCGACCTTGAGTAAAAATTTGAAAAGAAACGGTTTTCCCTTCAAGAAATGGTCTTAAAACGTGCTCATTAGTGATTAGGTATCCATCCTTGAGAATTACGCCAGTTGCCCTGATTGCATCATCCGGATTTTTACTAGTTGTGTAAGCCCTAATGAAAATAGTTCTAGAAAAAGCTTGGCCAGATAATTCTTCTTCGTTGGTAAGGGCCTTATATGAAGTTTGAGATGAAGATTGTACTGCGAAGATTAAAATTGAAAAAAAAATCAGTATTTTCATTTTAGTTTTTCCGAGACTGATTGGATCGCAATTTTCAACTCTGTTTCATTCATGATTTCATTCTGAATTTGTAAGATATAACTATGAGGGAACTCTTGCTTTGAGATTTCTTTTGTTCCTTGTGCATATTTTTTAGAAACGATCATATTCTCTTTTGTTCTAGGAAACCCAAAATATTTCTGAAAAGTTTCTTCTCTTGCTTCTTTGGATACAAAATCCTCTTTCATGTCTTCAAATTCGCCATCTGGTACAAAGTCATAAGTTCTAATATTGTAAGTTACAGTAGGCTTAGCAGAATTGCTTTCTTCAAATTTTTGAAGAGCTTCAATAGTCTTCCACTTCTTACCTTCAAGACCCATAATAAGAACAACCTTGTCAGCAGATCCCACCATCTCTACAAGGGCATGGGGGATGTATTTAGGGAATTCGTAGGCCGGTAAGGCCAATCTTTTCTGAGCCTCTTCTTCGGATTCTTTTGAGCTTCCACCGTTACCGGTAGGAAGATCTTTTCCTATACCAGCCAATGAGCCAACTGGTGCATCACCAGATCCTCCAGACACAGACGATGCCCCCGCATCACCAGATCCTCCGCCTCCTGCGCCACTAGCGCCTTTTCCTGCTCCCGCAGAACTTAGTTCGCCCTCTGGGCTTGCATATGAATTATCTAGGGAGTTGGCAGAGCTTAGTTCACCATTGTTCTCAGTTGGTGGGTAGAAGTGATTACCTTTTCCATCCGATATAGGTACGTTTTTTGGATAGTTATACTCGGGGTCAATATTATTAGACGCCATTTGGTATCTTTCAGTGCTCTCATTGCCGTCATTGCGAGAGTTGTTAGGTCGAGGCTTTTTTAAAGAGTCGATCTGATTATTATAAAAGTCTTCGGCCTTATTCATTTCAGAAATACGACTTTCTGTTTCTTTAATTCGTTTTTGAATGTCTTTGATATATTGATCTTCATCAGGGTTGTAGGACTTATCAGTTTTTGATTTCCAGCCAGAATTAGAAGAATTACTAGAATCTCTATTATGCGAGTCATCCTGATTGTAATCTGCCAGACCTGAGCTAGATGCTATTATGGGTGGCGCTGAAATTTCAGAATTAGAAGATGAGCTGGCCGGAGAGCGTGAGGACGTTGTTTGAGGCGATGAAGAATCGGCTACAGTCTTGCTGGGTTCAGAAGGTTCT
>CAYWMU010000092.1:8280-9972 GCA_964459395.1 uncultured Bacteriovorax sp. | reverse complement strand
AATGAAAAGAGTTCCTTATCGGCATCATTTAGTTACACCGAGAGGGCCCCTAATTTTCAAGAACTGTATGCAGATGGAGAACATCTTGCAACCGGTACTTACGAGGAAGGAGACTCTTCGCTTAAAAAAGAAAAGGCCAAGGGCATAGAAGTTTCTTATAAAGTTCAAGAAAAGAAATGGGAGATGAATACCTCAATTTATTCTCAGTTCTTTGATCATTATATTAATCATGCTCCTAATGGGGAGATACATGATGATCTTCCCGTCTATAGCTATGAGCAAGTTTCAGCAGTCGTTTATGGATTAGATATTGATTCCAGGTTTGAGGTGGCCCAAATAGGAGCAGGTATTCTTTCAGCGATTGCTCGATTTGATTATGTAAGAGGTAAGGATACTGATAACGGTGAAAACCTTGCCCGCATGTCTCCTGCAAGATTCCTTGCGGGACTTGAATACAAACAAGATAAGTGGGCCTTTGATTTAGAAGCTCAGCATGTAACTCATCAAAGTAAAGTGAGTGAGTTTGAAAAGTCCACAAAGAGCTATACTCTCACCAATCTTGGATATACCTATAGTCTTGTTAGAGAGACATATGCCGTTAATTTATTTGCTCGTGTAAAAAATATCTTTGATGTGGAAGCGCGCAATCATGTATCGTTACTTAGTAGAATTGCTCCCATGCCGGGAAGAAACTTTATTGTAGGTGCCCAGTTTCAATTTTAAGAACATTCAGAACACAGGCCTGAGAACTCTAGGCGATGCTCCATTTGAGTATAGCCTAGGGCCTTGATCGCTTTTTCAAAAACTGATAAATCACAGTTTTCAATTTGAGAAATTTTCCCACAGTTTCTACAACGAACATAGTGATGATGATGGGGATCTTTCTCATCATTATCAAGAATTAATTGAAAACGAAGAAAGCCCTCATCAAGGTTAACTTCTCTAACTAAGTTTTTTTCTTTGAATTGCGATAGAGTGCGAAAGACAGTGGAAAGGTCACATGATTCGAGCTGTTCGTGAATTTGCTGTGCAGATAGAGGCTCAGGAGACTGAGATAACTTTAGTAAAATTGATATTTTAGATTTTGTTTTATTTATGCCATGATGACTTAAAAGATCTTTGCAGTCAGCTTCTGAGAGTTCATGGTTACAGCAATGTTGTTTCATAATTTAGAACTTACTAACTAATTTTAGAATTGGCGAAACTTTTTAAAGAGGTAGAATAATCGAATGGAAAAAGTACAAGATAAAACTGATTGGGGGAAAAAATCCCCGGATAGTTCTGAGAAAAAATTATTAGAAGGGCCTAAAACCCCAGTCACTGAAATTTTTCATGCTTTCAAAGTTTTCTTTGAGATGTGTGGTGCCTTTCGAAAACTTCATTTTATAGGTCCTTGTGTAACAGTTTTTGGTTCTGCTCGATTTAAAGAAGATCATAAGTATTACCAAATCGCAGAAGACGTAGGTAAAAAGTTGGCCCTGAATGGTTTTGCTGTAATGACGGGTGGAGGTCCGGGCATAATGGAAGCCGCCAATAAAGGTGCTCGATCAGTAAGGGGAATGAGCATTGGATGCAATATCGTTTTACCTAGAGAGCAAAAACATAATGCTTATCTTGATCTCTGGATTGAGTTTAAGTATTTCATGGTGAGAAAATTTATGCTCGCCAAATTCTCCTATGGGTTTGTCGTTC
>CAYWMU010000092.1:0-8270 GCA_964459395.1 uncultured Bacteriovorax sp. | reverse complement strand
TTTTTAATGTGCTCACCTTAGTTCAAACGAAAAAGATGAAAAACTTTCCTATCGTTTTGATCGGGACAGAGTTTTGGGCGCCCTTGAAAAGAATGCTTGAAGAGTCGTTAGTCCCGGTAGGAACTATAGATAAAGATGATATGAACCTGATTTTATTTACAGATGATCCTGAGCATGCTGCTCGGTTTATAACCGAGACGGCTTTTGACCGGGAATGGTTAAGAAAACGTCTCTAACAAGCATTTTTTTTATTAGGTTTCGACTATATAATGGAAGAGAACTTACTCAGGAGGAGTATGCTTTTCTTTATTTTCATTCTTCTAACTTCTGGTTTTGCATTTTCTGTAGAAACTGTTGAGACCCTATGTGGAAATTCAAATCCTAAAAGCCTGGTGACTTCCCCCTTGGCCAAGCAAAGTAAATATGAATGGTGCTTTGGTGGAGTCTGTGAGGAAAATGGAAAGACATTTGAAAGAGAAAAGTGTGTCAAGCAGATGTCTGAGGGAGAAGACATCTATCATGAGAATTCGTTTATCGTCTCACATTCAGAGCTTCATCGTGAACCTAATCGCATGCTCTCGAGAAGTTACGCAGGTTTTTACAGATTGTATTCTGGAGATGCTTGTTTTGAAGAGTGTCGGCCAGAGGAGAAATCTTTTCTAGGAATCAATACCGGTAAAAAATTAGGTCTTGAGAAGGAAGGTTGTATTAGATGTTTGATCAAGCTTGCTCCAGATAATCCTGAATCATACGAAGTTGTAGGCCATGGTGTAACTGTTTATAAGGGACAAAAGTGTCATACTCTCTGTAAATTACCATCGGGACCCTATACGGATAACAGGCCTTATTCGCAGGAGTGTTTAAATTGTATTGGTCAGGTGGGAGTTAAGCCTATTACTGAACACTTATTGACCAAGGATGGTTCTTGTTTTGAATTCCGAGATGGTCGATATATGGGGGTAAGTCAGGTTCCTGAAAGGTTTTGTCATGAGGACCCTAATGTGTATTCTACATATTTCACCAAAACCAGTAAATTCTCTGCGGCTTCTCTTATCTTTAAGAAGCCACAGGATTGTCTTGAAGTAGATGAGAAAAGTGCAGGAAAGTACTATAAGCGAAAAGTAGATATGATCAACTGTGATCCTGAAGCTGCAAATGATAACGAAAGATCAAACGTTAAAGAAAGTCCTTCTTCAACATCTAAGCAGTCAAATTCTACTTCGGGGGCCAAGAGAAACTAGCTTCCATAATCTAATATTGGCCCGGTTGGTTCAATATCGTAATCAGGAGTTGTATCATCCTCTGGGATGCCAATAGTTGATAAGTCATCCGGGTTCTCTCCTTCGTAATGCGGATAAGGATAACGATCAATATTCCTTCTTCCAGGCGGGTTTCTTACTTTTTGAAAAACTCCGCAAAGAATCGGTAAACTTGCATGCACTCCGTTTCTATGAGTGAATTCAACTCCTGGAGGTAGGTTGAGGTTCTTACTAATTCCTCTGATAAGAGCTATTTTTCCTTCAAATTCAGGGATTGTATCTTTTGGTAGTTTAACTAAAAGATCTTCGAAGTTAATGTCTATTTCCCATAGATCATCAAGAAGACGTTGAAATGAAGCTACTTGGGAGTAGTAATAACTACCAAAAGAATCGGCAAGGGGATATGTATTGGCCCCGAGCCATTGGGAGTTCAGATCTCCATCGAGTGGAATAATGACTTCATCGACTACTTTGAGAACTTCTGTCTCATCTAGAATACCATCTTCATTGAGATCGTCGGCCAAAGTAGGACAACGGTTTCCTATGTGAACAGTTTGTTCAAATACAGTTTCTGCCGTCAAAGGATTTCCAAAAAATCGAACGTCCCCAATAAACTCGTCTTTATCAAGAGAGAGAGTTACAGCTCCATCTAATGGTCCAGATATGTGCTGATTCATAGGAAGAAGTTTAGCGAGATACTGTCCATCAATACTGTCTTCAATAATAAGTGGATCCTGTTGTTCTAAATTAACTACTTTTTGATTCTTGTTTTTAGTAGGCCCTTCACTACCACAAGACATTAACAATATAGACATAAGAATACTCGTCATGATTTTCATAAAAGGTCTCCTTAAATATCTACCTCAAGGGCATCTTTATAGGCCTGTACAACTTCAAGATGGTTCCAAGTATTTTTAATTTTTCCATCTCTTTCATAGGTTTCTAGGTCAATTGGTTGGTAGTAATACATGTTAGTTTTCATGGTGTAACACCAACCTGTTTCAGGATAATTTGCATACTCGGAGTATAAATCGATGAGAGGACATTCAACATTGTTCCTCATAAAAACATTAGTCCACTCTTTCATTGTAAGAACTTTGTTGGCATATTTTCTGTCAGCAATTCTTTCAATGACACTGTCATCAGATGCAATATGAACCAATGGAGCAACATGAAACCACCATTGGAAATCATATTTTCGAATATATTTTCGTGTAAAGAATATCCAGGCCTTTGAGGAGTAGATTTGATGCTTGATTCTCCAAGAATAGCTCCAGACATGTGCTTTATTAAAGCATTCTGAATTGTTATTTTTATATTCTAGTTCGTTAAAGAGCTCGTTAGCTCGCTGAAGATTTGGCAGAATAGTTGGAAAATAAGATTGAAAGAGATCAGGATAATTTAATAATTGCAAAGGAGTTTCATTAAACGAGGGGTGATGAGTGATGACTGTGGCAAGAGTGATAATGCGTTCTCTATTGTATTGGAACTTATATGTGCGTCCAATATCCATGTCATAGATTGAAGAGTTGGCCTTCAAGACTAAGCCATTTTCTAAATAAACACGGGTAATGTCGTCATCATGTGAGATGTCCACGATTGTGGATGTTAGGGTTTGCGCAAAAGATATTTTTGAGAAAAAGAGAATACACAAGATTAGTAATTTCATAATTTCGATTCCTCCACACAGCGGGCGTTATTCTCAGCATCCCGATCTAAATAGTCACCTTAAGCTCATCAAAATATTTCTTTCAGCGACCTTAAGCTAAACTTCAAAACACGAGAGTAAAGATCTTTTTAACTGTACGAAAGGGTCTTGGCCATTCATCATAGGGTGAATTGGAGGTCGCTATGATGCAACATAATGTCGATTCTGATTTAAATGAAGATTTCAAATCCTACGATCGACAAGAAGACGAACATCCACGCAAGAAAAAAATTATGGTCATTGATGATGATGTAGATTTCAGGCTGATGGTATCCGAAATTCTTGTGGATCATGGATACATTGTTACCACTGCAAAAGACGGAGAGATAGGACTCAATCAACTTCTACAGAATGAAGATCGACCTGATCTTATTTTAGTTGATCTCATGATGCCTGTTAAGAATGGTATGCAATTTAGAAGAGAGCAAAACTACCTAAAAGAGATTGCAGATATACCAGTGGTCTTTGTGACAGGTGAAGGGATCATTGACGGAGAATTATGTATCCAAAAGCCATTTGATCATGAAGAGTTTCTTGATTTAATTGATAAATATATTTAACCTTTTTGGCCCCATCGTTGCTTCTTTCCTCATGTGAGGAGGATTGCTATGAAGAAAGAGCAAGACAAGAAAAAAAAGAAAACTGACGAAGAGTTAAATGGTCTGGATGGGTATTATTTCTACGGAGAGGTCAATAAACAAACTCTGCAAGGAAACACCGAACAGATTGGCGAAGTCGATCAATTTTCTTTCCGATTAGGACATTCAGTAGCAGAAGAGTCTCATGGCCCCCCAGAATATAATTTAGAAGAGAGTTGGAGAGAATGGGGCAAATTTAGTAATGATGATTTCTCTAAAGCAGCAGGTCTCTCTTATCATGATCAAGCATTAGAGAAGGCCAAAAAAGAAGAATTAATTAATCTCTTAAATGATACCTTAGAAGTAGAAAATCTTAGCATCACTCTCATTGGTCCCAATGTCTTTGTATCAGGTCAGGCACAAACAGAAATGAGTCGAGAACAAATTAATGATCTCATCAAGAGTGTTGGTGGGCTTGAGAATGTGGTTAATCATCTGCAACTCAATAATGAATCTCCCAAACATGGGCCACAAATGACGATGAAGAAGGATCTTGGGCTGGAAGGAGGAATGTATGAAGCCTGAGAATGATGAAGTGCCTGGTAACTCAGAGTATAGTGTAAGACAATCAATACCTTTAGAGCTGAATGAAGAGTATATATCACTGGCGATGAATGATTTTACGCATGAACTGAGTGATGAGGAGATCCGTTTTAATGCCGCTTATCTTTTAAGAGTTCACCAAGATGTAGACTCTGAAGAAATCAATCTAGATTGCCAGGATGGAATCATCACTCTTGAAGGTTTAGTTGATAATAAAGATATGAAGGATTTTTGCACGAGGTTATGTTCCATTGTTCCCGGAGTAAAAGAAGTTATTAATAATCTGGTCTTTTAGTTGGTTTTAATCTTGCAACTTTTCTGGTGATGAATAAGTGTCTTTTCTTTACCTTATTCCTGATCCTGTCCTGTGGAAGAGAGTCTTCTCAAGAAGAAGAGATTTTTCACCTCAATGAATATATTGATGAGCAATATACCTTATTTTATAGAGCGCATGATTCTAGGTATTCTTTTGAAGGGAGTGTGCAACTTGTCGGTGCAGGTCTGCATCTTAAAGTTAAATCTCAACATTTAAAGAAGGGATATCTCTTTTTAATATTGAGCAGCAACCCTCAATGTGTCACGGATGAAGAGTTCAGACCTATGTGGAATATCAATTCCAACTTCATAACTCAGATGAAATTTGAGAATGGTTATAATCTCTCTGAGGGGTTAATAAAAGAGTCCTATAGCTACTATCACTTAATGAAATTCCTTCGAACTCCCAAAAAAGATTTCGATACCCTTAAACCAGGTGAAAAACTTTATTTAGACACTAGAACACTTCTTTTTTATTATTCACCACATAGCATCGTGGAGGAGAATCCACTTTATCTAGGGTGTGCTGAGTTTCACTCAGCGTAATCTTCTTCCATTTCTTGAAGTTCCATTTGGTAATCTTCATCACTCCAAGAATTTTCATCATATTCTTCTGAGTAGGGAAACTCTTCTTCACTTTGTTCAATCTCTCTTAACTCCTCTTCCGTAAAAGCTTCTTCATTGACCGGCCCTTCTTGATAAAAGTCGAGCTCTGGGTTTGAGAGATCTTGTGCGAGGCAAGTTGTTGAGAAGGCCAAAAATAAGATTAATAATTTCATAAGCACTCCCTGCTTATAAATTCTTTGCACCTTCAATGCCAATGAGTGAAATTGAGAAAATGGGTAAATATGCCATGTGTTTCGACCTTATTTCCCCCTTAATTTTTTTTCCGCGAACTATTTTACTTTAAAAGTTGGCGAGCAATTTGCTCATGAAACGGGAAGGAAGGAGGATTCTATGATTAGAAACACGCGACATTTCATGGCCCTTTGTTCTATTTTTGGCGTAGCTCTTTTGATGCTTGCTTGTGGTCAAGGATCAGGTGATAACTCTGGTTCTTCATCATCAAGCAGAGAGAACGAACAAATTGGCGAAGGAAGGATGTATAAATCACATCTCCTTCCTCTAAATAGTATTGTTGCAGGTTCTTCCGTAGGTTTTCTCCAGTGGAGTGCAGGTCCTTCATCAATGAAAGTTCATCTTGCCATGACCAATACTCCTGAAAGTCTTGAGCATTATCAGGCCATACATTCCGGCACGATTTGTCCAACAGAAAGTGCTGATGGCAATTCTGATGGCATAATCGACATGGAGGAATTGCAGAAAGTGAGTGGACCATTATTGTTTCCACTAGATTCAGATCCCTCATCTGCGCAGAGAGGAGACTTTTCTACCTCGCGTTCAAATGAATATGGAAATTATGTATACTCTGGTGAAATGAGCATGAGGCAAGTTAGATCTATTGCTTCTAATTTTTCTCCGGACAATAAAGTCGTCGTTGTTTATGGAATTAACCAGAATTATGGGTTACCTGCTTCAACGTTTTCTCCTGATGGGAATAAACATAGATATATTCCCATCTCTTGTGGTGTAATAAAATCAGCTCCAGAACAAAATCTATTCTAAGACTTTTCATGATTAGAAGCTCAGGTTAGAATTAATAAAAAATTCTAACCCGAGGTTTCTATGAAGACTTTTCTCTTACTTCTTCTTTCTTTCTTTTCGTTTTCACTGTTGGCCAATCCTGAAGTTGTTATGGATACAAATTTTGGCAAAATCGAAGTCGAACTCGATGAGAAGAAAGCGCCTATAACTGTTAAAAATTTTCTTACTTATGTCGATGCTCGTTTTTATGATGGAACGATCTTTCATCGAGTCATTGATAACTTCATGATTCAAGGTGGTGGATTCCTTTCAGGAATGAAGGAGAAGCCTAATAAACAAACTTCGATTAAGAACGAAGCAAATAACGGTCTTAAAAATGAAGTAGGTACTATTGCGATGGCGAGAACTAATGCTCCTCATTCAGCAACTGCTCAATTCTTTATTAACGTTAGTGATAACGAGTTTCTAAATCATAAAAGTGAAACCGATGCAGGGTGGGGGTATGCTGTATTCGGTAAAGTAAAGAGCGGAATGCATGTAGTTAATAGAATTAAAAAAGTCAAAACAGGGAACATCGCAGGTCATGCTAATGTTCCCATGGATGAAGTTGTTATCAAATCAATTCGTAGGAAATAATTAAATATTTATAGTTCTGTCTTTAGTTTCTAGATAGTTTTGTGAGAAGTGAAGGAGTTCAACATCTGTAAAGTCCTCCTTCGCTTCCGCAAAAAGAGTGCTTTCTTCAAATTCAATATGTTCCTCAATACTCGATTTTATATCTTTAAAAAACTCATTCCATTCCTCAGAGTGAAATTCCATATCTTCTAACATTTCAAATGAATCTCTAATTTGTCTATGCTCAAACTCTGCATCCTCTGCAAGATATAAAGCATTATCAATTTCTTCATTTTTAAGGCTTGCATAAAGTGTTAGTTCTTCAGCTTCCATGTGGGCAAAGAGCTTCGTCTTCATTTCTTCAAAAAAAGTTTTTTTTGCTTTAATATCTGGTGTTCTCATAACTCTATTTAAGAGCTGAGTAATTTCAGTATGCTCATCTTTGAGAATATCTAGGATATTAGTCTGCATTTTCTGTCTCCTCACTTGGAACATCGTAACGGTAATTGCTTATATCTTGTTGTTCTTGGGGTTCCCAATGAGAACAAGAGCACAAGAGAGCTAAAAGGATTATGAGCTTTTTCATGATCTCCTCCCTTAAGAAACATTCTAGAAAGTTCGGGAGAGTTCGAACATTTAAGAGATTCTAAAGTCATTACTTAACTCATTGCAGAGTGCTTTTGACCGTTTCTCTGATACAAAGGCAAGTTAAACAAGTTGGGGGGAATATGAAATTACTAATACTATCTTGTCTACTTTTTGCGAGTTCTCTCTGGGCCGATACGCTAACTTCTACTATTCATTCAATTGATTTAGATAAAGAGGGAAGTGATCACTTTCTCAAATTGAATTCAGGTGAAGTGGTTTTCTTTGAAGATCTAATGGTGGCCAAGGATTTGGAAACCGCTAAGACAAAAAATATAGAAATCGAATTTAGAATTGATGATTCCAATCAATTAATATATTGGCAGGAGCTGGATCAATCGGAAGAAGTCTCCGATCCATCTCCGGTGAAAGATCAAAGACAAACGACATCACCAGTTTATCAACCTTCTGTCGTAACCGGAAGGGCCACTCTCGCTTCAATGTTTGCAGGACTCAGATCAGATACGAGGAGACGATCTGAATGTTATCATCGTGCTTATATTTGGGCCTACGAAGAAAATAAAAGATCAGGTCGCCAATTAACAAAACACTTTCTCTTCTTTACCCGTAGGTATATCCGGGAGTATCGATATCGTTGGTGGTTCCACGTTGCACCTTCTACATTATTTGTTAATGAATCGGGAAAAGAGGAGTTTATCATCTTTGATAGAACATTTATGAAAAATGCTGTTCCAGTCAAAGAATGGACCGATAGCTTTATTGCCTCTAAAAGACATTGCCCTGTGGTCTATGTTTATTCTCAATACAATAATAATCAAGAATCTCAGCACTGTTATTTGATACCGACTCCGATGTATTATCTTCAGCCTCTTGATATTGAGAACTTTGAAAAAACTGGCGTTGAAAAAACAAGTTTTCAGACATGGGACCTTAATATTTCTTACCGGAGAGGATTCACTGGACGACGTTTATAGATTCATC
>CAYWMU010000091.1:0-9972 GCA_964459395.1 uncultured Bacteriovorax sp. | reverse complement strand
TTAACTTGTCCGATTTAAGGGGCTCAGATCATTTAAGCTCCCTTTTTTATTTTTTTCATTCTTTTTTTTACTATCTACAACTTTAATTTTTCCAAACTCGAGCTCTTTTTTGAATTTCCCTAGATCCTCAAGGGGAAGCTTTGCATAGGGAAGAGTTGGATCAAAGCTATCAAGCAGACGTAGATCTCGATGAATCTCATGCCGAACATAACCAACGTGCTGATCAAAGATATCAAAGAGATCAGGATCCAGTTTGGTTCCCTTAAATTTTCTCATGGTGTTCATCGCTTCCGTCAGGGGTAATACCTCACTGTAGGAACGTTTAGTGGTTATCGCATCAAAGAAATCAGCAATAGTACATATACGAGCGAGGACGTGGATTTCTTCACGACCTTTAAGCTTATTGGGGTAACCAGTTCCATCAAAGTTCTCGTGATGTTCATGAATAACTCGACCGATAATTTTTAAATCAATCTCCTGATCGATATCACAATGTCCGCTCAGGAGAAGTTCTAGACCAAAATCTGGATGCTTCTTTATCTCCTGGTACTCTTCTGTTGAGAGACCACCGGGATTATTCAAAATATGAGTTGGAATTTTAATTTTCCCGAGATCATGAAGGAGTCCACCTAGGCCTGCATGCATAAGCTCAGTACGAGTGGCTTTTGGATGAATAACTTTGTAAATGCTAATACAATACATGCATACGTTGATTGAGTGATCATATGTATAGAAATCGTGGAAACTTAAATTAGTAATCAGGTTTCTCAGGCCATCAATATCATTGCCCTCTAAAACATCAACCATTGATTCTACAACATCCCTACATCCCTCGATATTTTTTGAGAGGAGTTCTGTTGAAAACTCTTTTTTGCTTTCAAAAATATTTTGCAAGTAATCGAGAGCGGAATCTTTCAGAACCGTTACTTTGTCGATGTCTGAAACCGTGGATGATTTTACCAAAGACTTAAAGAATTTTTTTCTTTGTGACTCTGAAACATAAAGTTGATGGTACTTATTCTGAAATTTTTCTAAATCATCTTGTCCTAAAACATCTCCTTGGGGAAATACTTTAACAAATTTCTCTCTATCCTTAATCGATGAAGAATTGATGTACAGATCATAGTTCAGAGTCTGATCAGTTTGAATAAGTCCATGCCTAACAGAAAAAAAGCTTGGTTTGTCCATGGGTAGATTGTAACACCGTTAAATGGCTGGCGGATAAAAAAAACTCCATTTAAGCGACTAGTTTTATAGGCAAAAAATGATTATTAATTGCCAAATTTATGAGGTTTTCCCTAATTCTAATTGAACACTAAACTCAATATCTTCAGACATAATTGTTCTTCCCAAAAGAAATCCATTTAGATCTTCAATGAGTTGTGAAGAAGTTTTAGGGCCATAGAAACGTAAAGAATATTGTTCGAAAAGCTCAATCACTTCATCCTTGTATTTCATTTCTCGATCAGAGATGAATGCAAAAAAGCTTTTTTGATGAATGGTAGCTTTAGCAAGAAAAGATAGTGCCTCCTTTGCCTCAGAAAAAATAACTACACACTGTCCATCGATATCAGTCTGATCAATTTCTTGAGGGCCCGTGATCTTTGTCACCATTCCCCAATGCTCTTTGCAGTAGTTTTTAATTTGAACAGACTCTGCATGATAATTTCCCACAAAATAAAAAGCGCTTCGGTTCATATTTCTTCCCTATTCTTTAATAGGGATATTCTAAGTTAAATTTTTCTTACCTAAAGAAGCTTTTCGAAATTTCAAATGTTTAAAAGATATACCTTGTGAATATCTGCCAATTAATTGGTGCAAGAAAAAAAGGCCCCTAGAATTAGGGGCCTTTTGAAGATTGATTAAAAAAGAGTAACTACTAGAACGGTTCTCTGGATATCTTTTGTTAAACCCGAGCGCATAGTATTGGATATATGGGTGAAAATAGCAAAAGAACTAGTTTTCTGTTAAATACGAGCCCGATTTAAAGGGATTCCGAAGTTTAATTTAACATTTTACGGTCTGCTCTTGCTAGAAAACTGTCAGCAGGATGCCTCATATCTTTTATCCACTTAATTCAGGCAACGTCACTAACTTACTAATTTTCCTAAATGATAAAAGAGTTAAGAATTATTGAGTCATTTTATTGAATTAACTCCCGATACAGCCAAATACAAAATTCAAAGGGAGAGAAGAAAATGAACTTAACAGTGCATGAATACAACCAGCTCGTAGGCTATCTTACTCACCAAAGCAATCCAAATCACAACTTGCACACAAGACATGACTGTCAACGAAAAGGTCGCAAAGTAGTCGAGCATCTTCATGGAATGAAGCTTTTCACGACACAGAATAGAATTGATGGGTACATGCTTCTTGTAGGTGGGAGAGAATTTAAATATTCGTTAAATGCTAATGGCCAGGCAACATTCTCTAATCTCGTGAATATTTCTGTAGCCGATGCCCGAGCTTACTTACGTAAGAGAAAGAACATTGTAATGAATAAGGTTAATCAAGGCTTCTCGAATACTCATCGTCCGAAGTACGCAAGGGGTAAGCCATATATAAAAAGAGGTTTGGGTGTTACACAAACCTCTCAACATTTACTAAACAACGGTATATGCAGTATCAATTTTATCAATACTTTAAATCAGTGGGATCTAGGTTTGATGACTGGGAGAGGATTTGCAACAAATCAAGCTCAGCTACTTCAATGCTTTGCTTAGCAAATTAAAAAAAATAACATCCTCCTCTCTCTCTTTGGGGGAGGCGGAAACTAATGTAACTGGAGGAAGGTCTCCACAAGAACAAGGTCCATATACTACCCCGCGATCAAGCTTAGATGCGATAGGTGTTGAGGGGTATAACATATGAGTGCAATTAGGACACTCTATTCCATGAACCTCCATCTTATGAGTAGAGATCCAGTCATTCAAAGGAATTTGTGGAAACACAAATCCTTTCAAGTGTTGCGCTAGTCTTTCGTTCATGTTGAGCATCATAAAGTCTCTTTTACTTTCAGAGTGTGATCTTTACCAAAAAAACACTCCTTAAAGTGGGTAATTGTAAATTTTATAATTTTCACCAAGGCTTAAAAACCTGAAAACACGTCTTTATCGCTAACGAGTGAACTATCTTTACTCTACCTAGATATATGCTCTTTATTCCTAAATTGGACTCAATTTTGTTTAATCAAATACACTTTTTTTGCATTTTCGAAGCAGTTATTTAACAATTTATGTGCAGGAGAGAACATGCCCCTACCTATTGATCCAACAGGCTTAATTACATCTGGCTTATTGTCTAAGGTCCAAGATTTGATCTCAGATAACATTATAAATAAATGGCGGTCCTATAGAACTAATCAATTTCTTGATACCTTTCTTCAAGAGGTTTCAAGAGAATGTATTACCCAACAACAAAATCAAACTTTAGATGAGGCTCTAAACAAACTTCTATCAACGCCAAAAGCTGAAGACGCTCTTTTTGAAGCCTATCGAAAAGTGAGCTTATCAGCTTCAAAGGAATTGGGTCCTAGGATAATTGCATTATTAACGGCGAGACTGATTATAGAAGATCGATATGCCACAGAAGATGAGGAGTCGATCTTTGTCCTTGCAGAAGAGATGAGAGATGTGGAGTTTATGAAATTCTGCAAGTTTTATAATGAAAACAACCTAGAAGAAAATCTTCAAAAATCACAGTATACATATCCTGTCAGTTCTGACGAAATGGGTCTTGGATCTCACTCCGGCAGTATTCCCGCTACGCATCTTAATCCTATAATTAGTCTTGGAAAATGGGCAGGAAAACTTGAAAAGGTGGGGCTTCTATATCCAGATACCGTTACAGAAAGTTATCGAGGTGGGAATTTCGACAATGAAAAATTTCCTGTCATAAAAAACAGCTTCTTCATTATTTTTGAGCAAGGGGTAACTCTATTGCATGATTATACAAGAAGGGCCCAAGGACCAACTCCTTAACTCTAAAAAATATGTTTTAAAAACAATCAGCGAAAAGAATAATCACATGAAAAAAGTAAAAGAAAATTGTCCCTTTTTAAATATCCAAAAGACGGAAGTGTACTTCAACTCACCTGACCTAGAGATACATCGTTCACCTTATTTGGGCGATTATTTCATAAGTGCTCACGCAACCATGGAAATTGAAAATCATAAAGAAAAGAAAACCTTCACAGAATTGAATACAACGCAGGCATTAATCAATTGTGCTTATAAAATCTTAACTGCCCATCAACACAAGTTAACACCATATCTTGTAACACAAGGACAGTACCCTCATTTCAAAGAGAATATAAATAAACTTCGAGGGCTAGAAAATAGGCCCGTGATTCTATTAAATCTTGAAGAAATAATGAAAGAGAAAGTTGACCACACATCGAAAGCAATTGCATTACTACTAGAATTCTCAAAACAAACACAAGATAGGCATGCCTTTTCCAACATCACTCCAAAAATTCAAGATATGATTATTGCTAAAATATCAGGTAAAGATGAGTTTGAGGTTATCTTAAAACACCTTATTGATGAAAAACTTATCAATGGTACTTTCCTCAACGGATTTGCTGCTGGTTACAACCCCGATCAAGAAGCTCCTTTCAACGATCAATACTCCTTTACAATGAAGGGCTGGGATCACATCAAACAAGAGAGAGAAAAAACGAACACTAACAAAGTTTTTATTGCGACTCAATTTCAGTGGCCAGAAGATGATAATCTAAGAGCTGAAGTCATGGATGCCATCAAACGAGCTTGTGATCGTTTAGGATGGAAGGCCGACATAGTTTCTCAGGGACACACCGACTTTATTACAGATCGAATTTTATCAGAAATTAGATCATGCAAGTTTGTAGTGGCAGAACTCACATATCACAACCGAGGCGTGTATTTTGAATCAGGGTATGCAAGAGGCTTAGGAAAGAATGTTTTTCATATCGTTCATAAAGATTATGCTGAAACAAAACCTGAGGCAGATGCCGAATCGAAGAGAATGCATTTCGACATACAACAAGTTCAATATAGGAAGTGGGAAACCCCTGAAGATGTTGAGGAGAAGTTGTACGACTGGATTAATAGTACCGTTGGAAAGTATAACGAGATTTAATCTTGGCACTTGCCAAGATTGTTTTTGAAGTTTTATTTTCAGAAGCTTGGCACTTGCCAAGAATGTTTTAAGATTTTATTTTCGAAACCTTGGCACTTGCCAAGATCATCTTTACCCTGCCACATTGTCAAACCTTCGATTAAAATTTAAAAATGAAAAGTAAGTACGAAAACCTTGATACCATCATCTATCAAAACACCAATGGCCAAGCAGATATTCAGTACATTGAATATGAAGGAACATTGAAAAGAGAAGAGGTATCTTCATCATCTGGGACAGTGAGATCAAACGAAGTCTTCGGGAGATTTCAGCTCCCTAAGGTCGGAAAACGCTTCAGTATGGTGGCCGAACCTTTCGATAAGAATTTTTCGAAGGAGGAAGCTGTGAGGATGGTGTCCACTTCAGTTGTGAAAAGAGTTGAGCGGGATCAGGATGGGGTGATTAACTTCTGGACAGAAAATTCCAAGTACTTATTAACCCTTGAACGATGATTTTACTAAACTCTAGGCAACTGAAATAATTTAGTTGTCACGATCTGCATACAAGTTGCCATTAAAACCATATACTTTCAGTAACTTCTTATCATTCAAAAAAGAAGTAACGATTTCGTTATGGACATGCGACAGTGCACGTATTCTTGCAGGATAATCTTTCACTCTCTTAACATAATTCGGATGCAGAATCGATTTAGGTATCGGAGTTCCATGCTTTTTTGGATAAACGAAATGGTTCCCCCAGAATGGCCCAGGGAACCTCTGAGCAACACCTGAAAATGCTAGTTCGAGCGTTTTTCTCGCTGCCTCATTATGTGCAGGATTATTGATATTTTCTTCAAGAGTGAAGTCACTTATAACAGAATCTTGATGCATATAACATTCATCAGCACTGATTGCGATGAAAGAGCCTGAACTCTTAGCTACTTTGAAAATTATTGAGTTAATTTGATCGGGATACCTTTCCTTTAAAAACTCAACCAAGCCGATTGCCGCATTAATATTTCCACCAAGAGTGTGGAGCATAATGTTGAGTTTTTTAGTTTGGGTCGAATGCAAAGAAACTAGGTTACATATTGCTTCAACGTCGAATTCATTTATGTGGGTTAAATCATTCCTAGCGTAATAAATGAGTAGATCAGCATTAGTTCTTGAAACAAAAGAATCAATCGATGGGACTAAATTTTCCAAGCTTTTCACCTTATTGACAAAAAAAAAGCTCCCCGAGGGAAGCTTTCTTTGAAAGTAAATTTCTTATTGTCTTATTCGAAATCGTTAACATTAACAAGAGTTAGGAACTCTTCGCCATCAGTAGATGAGCAAAGAATCGGTTCTACATTGCCAAATGGTTTCTCATAAAACCTTTCGAAATTTTTTCTGGCTTCTGTCTTCTGCTCAGTATTCATGAGTTGGACGAGTTCTCTAATATTTTTGAACTCCATAAAGCCTCCTTTTGCAAATTGAGGTCAGGTATACTGACCTCTACTAAATTATACTATATATCGTCGAAGTTAATATGAATATTAAGTTAATTCTTACTTATAAAACTCATATTGTGTATTTTTTTCATATTATCGCAGCTTTACCTACAGATCGCAATACGAATTAGCATCATTTAATACGGCAAAAAGCTCTATCCTGTCAAACTTGAAAACGAAATGACTTTTTACCCAACGCATCCATATTATGTCTTATGTAAAATCCATAACTTCTGCCAGTCTTCTACTTGAGCCTCTAGCTCCTTAATTCGCTTCTTCAAGCCTTCTATTTCTATATATGATAAATGTCTATTTTGATCAATTTTGCCCTTTTTTAAAGGCAGTTGAGCATTCTCGTATGCTTTCTTGATACTTTCCTTGGAATGCATCGTCTGCCTCGTAAATGGGAAAATACGCTCCAATTTGGCCCACGTAAGCTTAGAGCCTCTCTCTCCATTTCTCCAAGCATCAATTTCTTCAACGACCATCCTAATATCAAGCTCAGTCATCCTTCTCTTTTGACAGCCCTTACTCTGCTTTTTCTTCACTTGATTGCTCCAAATATCTGTTTGCTGATGAGATAATTCTTTCGTAGTGACTAACCTGAGCCTCCGCTCCATATGCTCCATCTTCAACTTCCTCTTTGGCTGACTTCAGCGATTTCTCCGCCCACTTGATTTGATCTTTTAAATACTGCTTTGTTTTTGGATCACTTTTATCCATATGAAAATCTATACAATTATCTAAGCACTGAACATGCTTCTCGCACGGAAGTGTAGACCAATCATGACTGCAATAACCAAAACCCAAATGATGGATTGATTCAACGACCGTATCAATAAATTCATCACGAATTGCTATAGGTATTTTCCTAGCGACTTCAGCCTTAGGCCCTATTAAGCTACCTTCTTTAAATAGCTTCCTAGCATTTTCAGTTCTTCTTTTTGGTGTTGTATAAATGTAGCTCAGGGTATCTTTTGGATTACTTCTTCCAAATACCTTTGTAAGGATTGTTAATGGAACTCCTCCCTCATTATAAAGAGTATTAAGAAATCTTCTGAACATATGAGTTGTTAAATGAATATCTTTTCCATCTTTCCCTTTTATCGAATATCGCTGAAAAATCCCCTGTACGGAGTTGACTGGATGATCTCTTCCAAGAACTACTAGATAAAAAACCCCCTCGTTTAAAAGCATTGGATCATATTTCAGGGTTATATTATTTTTTGAATAGGTATTTCTCAAAATTGGGAATAAAGCTTTATCTAGGATTAGCCTATATCCTGTTTTTAAATCTTCAAAAGCAACGAAGTTCTCATCTTTAGGTCTAAAATAAGTATCAAAAAGAGATGGTGAATATGGCGATTTGTGACCTTTACGATTTAACGTCGAGTAAATGGAGCGTCCTAAATCATTACCAAATAAATCTCTAAGCTCTCCAGCCCTTATTTCTTTTTTTCCTTTAATGAAATTTGACAAAAAACTTTTCCCTTTATTTCGAACTGCCCAGCTTGCCACCTCATGTGCTTCCAAAGTAATCCTCTGGATATCATAGATACACTTTTTAACCATTTCACCTGTCAGGTCTCCAAACCACTTAATACGAGATGTCTTATGCCCACCTTTCAAAGGGTAATATCTTATACCAACAAACTCCTCCCCATTCTCAACTTTGAGAACAAGACAATTTTTTTCTAGGGAAAGAAGTTCTGAAACTCTAAATCCTGTGAATAATAATAACTTGAGCATTTCCACGATCAGTCGCTCTGGATCGTCAGCTTGAATCGTCTGACTCAAAATTAAAATTCCTTCCAAAGCATCTTCAGATAATTGAAGCTTCGATGACCTCTCAAAAGTTCTCTCTGATAAAGGATCATACTCCGCAGTCCGTTTAAATGAAGAGGTAAAGCTCGTTTTTATCTTGGTGAGATAAAACCTATCGATAAGCTTAGATAGAAGTTCAAGAGAGTTACCAATACGGTAGCAGGTCGATGGAGCTTCTCGGTTCTTTAAAATATCCGAAGCTTTTACAAAATGCCTATTCTCTAAGTCTTGAAGTTCGACCTTTTCCTCTAAAACAACCTGATACAAATATCTGAAAGAGATCAGTAGAGTTTGTTGGGGACCAAATCCAACTCCTCTTTCTAGATACCTAATAACGAGAAGAGACTTCAGTAGATCGGCCCAGTAGGGATTGAATTCCTGACTTTCTTTTCTTGAACCAGATCGACTAGAGGTTAGTGCAAAGATAATTCGATATTGCTTAGCTCTACTCTTCATGGACTTCTTCTCATACTCAGTAATGTTCCAAGACATGCTGTCCCAGTCATTAACAGAATAAGGAAACCTTTCTTTGCATTGAGATATTAAATCTTGATAATTTCTTTCTGGAGACAACTCTGAACGAGACTCTTTTCCAATGGATGAAGATAATTTGCTTTTACTCATATCTTCTCCTCAATTCTCGCAATTAAATCTGTTAAGGCCGAAATAACCTCATCCATTTGATATTGAATGCGATCATTCTCATCAAACTCTTCTTTTCTATTCTTTTTCCAAGACAAAAGGTCATCATAAACTTTCTTGTAAGATTCAAGGGAATCGGAGAAGGCGTTAAACTTGGGGCATACAAAGCATGAATAAGGAGCATTAAGATCACAATGAGCATCACTACCGCATTTCCCTAATGCTGAATTCGCAGTTAGAGTGTAGTACTTAATGTCTTTACCTATATCAGTATTAGCAAACTCAATACTTCCTTCGAATCTCTTTAATATGGTTCCAAGCTTCTTATTTTCAGCTTCAGTAAGAAATCCTTTAATTTTATGCCTGAGGTCATAATATATTTGAACGTGCTGAAGGTCTGTATGGTCCAGTAAATCGGCGAGCCTCTCTTTACTAACACCAGATATGACAAGCCTTGTAGCGAAGGTGTACCTGAATCTTCGAGGACTAATTCTCACGTTTTCTAATTCACTACCTTCGAATAAATTACTCAGATAGTTTAATAGAACCCCTCTTAATCCCATTACTGTTAATGGCTCCCCATTAGAGTCCTTAAAGACATAACCGTCATCGGCTTTGGACTTGAGATTATCAAATATAATCCCAACTCTCTGATCCAGTTCTCGAAGTTTAAAATCAATCGTTTCCGAACGCTTCTTAATCCTCGGAACTTTCAGTAAATATATTTTGTGACTACCATTCTCTATAACCGAAAAATGCTCCCACTTGAGTAATACAAGGTTTCTTGGATTAACTCCTAAGGTTAAAAATAAATACGCCAGCAGTTTCCCATGAGATAGCTTTATGTCATTCTTCAGAAGTCTTACAATAGAATTTAATTCTTGATCATTGTAAGGCCCTTCATCTTCATC
>CAYWMU010000090.1:8305-10013 GCA_964459395.1 uncultured Bacteriovorax sp. | reverse complement strand
CTTACGATTTAATCTTTATTGATGCTGATAAAAGAAGCTACCCAGAGTATTTAAAGTGGGCCGTCTCTCATCTATCAAATGGTGGAATTATTGTGAGTGATAATACTCTTTGGAAAGGAAAGGTGCTTAATACTCCAGAAGACGCACAGTCACCTTTTATTCAAGAACATAATACTTTGGCAAAAACCCTAGAAGGCTTTACCAAAGTATTACTGCCAGTGCGCGATGGCATGTATCTCCTCTATCGAGGTTGATGGCCATAAGGATCTGCATAAACACCGTTGCCTACTGGGCTATCAAATGTATCAACTGCCTGCTGTTCCTGTCGTGATGAATCACGCTCAAATGAGCTACATCCACCGACTAACGCAGAAAGGATACTGATTATTATAAGGAATCTCATATAGACCTCCTCCTTGATTAATAATCGTAACACTTCGAGTTCAATGCGATAAATTAAGCCTTTCTATACTTTTAATGATTGATAAAATTAGGTATCGGTTAAGTTGAAATACAGATATCCCTATGACACAAGCAGGGCACTCTTAAAGGAGGGCCTATGCAGACAAAAGTTTTTGCTGTTCTTGCACTTCTACTCTTAAGTGGTATTGCCTATCAAACCCTAAAAGCTCCACCACAAATGGAAATGCAAAAGCAAGAAGAAGTTGCTGAAGCTTTAATCAATGTTTTCTATCAAGCTAGTAGTCGGCACGAAGAAAGAATTATTGATTTGCTCTGGTTGCAAGAAGCAGCCGAGGAAACTCTCGATGCTGGGGCCACTTATTTTAACATCTTTGAACAAAATATCGGCACAGCAAGAGTGAATGGAAGAGAGTTCACTTACATGGAAGGGATAATTGAGATAACCGATGATGTGAGTGCAGAGTTTAATGCTGAACAAATTGCTCGAGTGGATGTCGAGGAGCTTTAGAATGAAACTCATGCCACTGGTGTTTCTCACCTTTTACTCTATGAGTGTTCACAGTCATCAATACCTACCTTGGGAAGACAGTATTTCGGCCCCTGCTATTATGGATGCTAATTTTTTACGTAATTTAGATCAACTTCCCCTTCAAGGACAATACACCAAACCCCATCGTCTATGGTCGGGCGACTATTGGCCATTTTATAATGGAAGCATAGATAGGAGATGGTTTGCAAAAACTCGTGAGCAAAAAAATGCGCCACCACCTAATAGAGTTGAGGCAATGAAGAGTTCTCTTCACTCCCTTACAACGCTTTCCCCTGCAGAAAAATATGATCTTCTCATCGGTAGGTATGATTACCCTGTTAAAAAATGGGTTAGATCCCTCATCCCTCAAAATGCCCAAATATGGGAAGGCATTTGCCACGGTTGGTCTCCTGCCTCCATCAATCATAATGAACCCCGACCTAGAGTTCTTAAAAATCCTGATGGTATCGAGATCCCATTCTCATCAGCCGATATAAAGGCCTTACTTAGCTTTTATTACGCTTTTGGCTTTGAGGTCGATAACACCCATCAGATGGGAAGAAGATGTGAATCTGGCAGTAATAGGACACAAGAACGTGACTGTCATGAAGACCTCAATGCAGGGGCCTTCCATATTACTCTTACAAACAAAGTAGGAATACTGAATCAGAGTTTTGTAATCGATACCCAGCGTTTGAGAGAAGTATGGAATAATCCTGTTCATTCTTATAAAAGCCAAGAAGTGGCTTCTTTAAG